>JANODZ010000121.1:0-3272 GCA_031412935.1 Anaerolineales bacterium | reverse complement strand
TTGCCCAAAAAATCCCAAGCTCCCCTGCCCCACTGACTAATTATCAATTTAATAATAAGCCTTAGATGTGCTCGGCATTTTCCATAACAAAAGCATCATATGTTATTGAAAGCAGTCTCGTTAACTGACCCACTCTCCCCTGCCCCACTGGCTCATTATCAATCGAAACAATGGGTACCACCCCGCGCGAACTGGATGTAAGAAAGGACTCATCAAACTTCTCACTCATCTTCGGGGAGCGGTATTCAAGCAATAGCCCCAACTCTCTTGCAAGTCGCAGGATCACCCGCCTCGTCACGCCGGGCAAAATTCCGCGCTGGGCTGTGATCAGTGTTTTTCCTTTTAGGGCGTAAAAGTTTGAGGTCATGCCTTCCAGGATTTTTCCTTTTTTCGTAAGCAGGACTTCAAAAACATCCGCGCCGAGTTGTTTCCGTTGAGCAGCGCTGGAAGAAATAAAAGCCGTATCCTTCATGCGTGGAGAAATTCGCGCCAGCTCCGCTGTAATTACTTTGACTCCGTTTTTACGAATTTCATTTGGGAGGGGGTCAAATGATTGAATGCTGATATAAATCAGTCCATTGTTTTTTGTCAGGATCAATCTTATGCGCGATTCGTTTGGCAGGTTTAATTTCGCAGCTTTGGCAATTCTGGTTCGCAGAGTTGCTTCATCCACAACAGGCCTGATCCCAAGCTCCTGCGCGGGAGCATACAACCTATGCAGGTGCGCTTGCAGGCCGAATACTTTTGTCCCATTTGAAAGTGTGCTAAAGGTTGTGTAAAACCCCTGCGGCAATTCGCGCGTAATATCATCAAGCGTTTTTGCGGATGTTTGAAATCTGATATTTTCTGAAGCCGTAATCTGATAAGCAATTATGCTCATGTGCTTTTTACCCTAGGGTATGACAAAATTAAAAATCCCCAGGGAATAAGCGCCCTGGTCTTTCAAATCTACCGTTAATCCATCCATCGGATTTTCGGGGAAATACAATTGAGTAGTTATCACCTCCCCATTCGGCGCTTGCAACTTGACATGGATATGTTCGATCGGCCTTTCCGGATATAGTCCAGGCATAATGGTTTCAAGATAATATCTGCCTTTGTTGTCGCTGAGTTGATGCCCGCGCAGAGTATAACCCTCATTGTCATAATCGCCTTTCGCGTCGGTTTGCCAGAAATCCAGCCACACCCCAGGCATGGGGAAACAATCCATGTTCGTTACAATCCCCAGCAGAATAAGTTTTTTACCCTGCATCCCATCTTCATAAAGTGAAGTCCGTTCGGGAGTGTTCGCCTTGTAATAAGGTCCTTCCATATCTGAGGGGGTTAATCCAGAGCTACAGTCGGGTTTTTGCAAATTTGCTAATAAATCAGGGACAGATTCCTGTTTGACGCTGGCAGGTTCTGTTTGAGCGGGGGAAATAATTGGTGTGGACGAAGTCTGCCCGCAAGCGCTCAACACGAACAATGTCAAGATCAATATTCTTTTCATGGGTTCTCCTTTATGTACAGATGGAAATGTTAGTGAGCCTCTTACTGCTATAATGAATCTTCCTGGAGGCTTTGTGCTGACTAAAATTATTGACCTGTATCGTGACCGTGAATATTTTCATAACATGCGCAAGATCGCCTTGCCAATCATAATTCAACAACTCGCTTTCGCGGGCTTGAATATGCTTGGTGTAATTTTTGTCGGACAGAAAGGTGAAACCTCCGTCGCGGCGGTGGGGCTGGCCGGGCAATTGGCGTTTTTATTAAATCTGGTGCACTTTGGCATCATCAGCGGCGCGGCGATGTTCACAGCCCAATTTTGGGGGAAGCAGGATATTCCAAATTTGAGAAGAGTGCTGGGTTTGTGCTTATTTATTGCGGTCTCGACAAGTTTAATATTTTTTACGCTTGCTCAATTTTTGCCAGAATCGATCCTGCGGATTTATTCTGAAGATGAAGCCGTTATCGCAATTGGCACGAACTACATCCGCACGTTTTCATGGACTTTTCTTTTTATGGCTGTTTCTGCAAGCTATATTCTTGTATTGCGCTCCACAGGAAACGTAAAAACAGCCACCTATGTAAGCGTTGGCGCGTTGTTGATCAGTACCTTTCTATCCTACTCGTTGATTTTCGGAAAATATGGGCTGCCGGAATTGGGAGTTCAAGGCGCAGCGCTTGCAGCCGTAATCGCACGCGCGCTGGAATGTGTGGTTTTGCTGGTTGTAATTTATCTGGGTAAATCACCGGTAGCGGCTTCCTTGCGTGAACTGTTTGATTTTGACCTGGCGTTCGTGCGCAGGGTAATACGACCGATGCTCCCAGTGATCATTAATGAGCTATTCTGGGCGCTTGGCATTACGACCTATAATATTATTTATGGGCGCATGGGCACGGAAGCCCTTGCAACCATGAATATTGTCGGTTCGATCGAACAGGTTGCCTTTGTGATTTTCATTGGCATTGCAAATGCGACCTCTGTCTTGGTTGGAAATCGAATCGGCGCTGGAAAGGAAGATGAAGCCTTTATATACGCTGGCCGTTCATTAGGATTGGGAATTGGCGGAGGTCTCATGATGGGTGTTCTCCTTCAGATTTTGAAGGTGCCCATACTGTCTTGGTTTAAGGTTTCGCCTGAGGTGATTCAAAATGCAGGCTTTGTCATCAATGTGGTATGTATTTTTATTTGGATCCGAGTTAACAACATGACCATTGTGGTTGGGATACTGCGCGCCGGCGGCGATACAAAATTTTCAATGTTCCTGGATGGATTTATTATTTGGATCGTAGGGGTTCCGCTGGCCGCCCTCGGCGCATTCGTCTTTCACCTGCCTGTCTATTTTGTTTATCTGCTCGCCATGAGCGAAGAACTTACGAAATGGAGCCTGGGCTTATACCGCTATGTTTCACGAAAATGGATCAACAACCTGGCGCATCATGTAGATGGGACGTAAAACCTTGACATTTCCCATTTTGATGGTGTAAACTCAGGCTACAGTAATGAAAATCTAAAGAAAGGAGCGCACTCTTGATGTCCATCACAATCTTCACAACCCTTGATGCAGTTGGCAATTTGCCTTCTCGGAGTGCGCCTGTAGACAGACACTAGGTCTCTCTACCTGTCCCCTGTTTGTTTTGGGCTGTGGCGCATTCGTCACAGCCTTTTTCATTATTAAAACCTGACTGGTCTCAATGAGTATCGCTAACAGAGATCGTTTGATAAGACCAGTCAGGTTTATAAGGAATCACAAATGACCACGATCCAGTCCGCCCACGAGCCGGCG
>JANODZ010000120.1:0-7851 GCA_031412935.1 Anaerolineales bacterium | reverse complement strand
TTTCACACGCAGTTCTGCCGCAAGACCAACTTTTGAGAATCTAACAATTCTGCTTAAGCAAATTGTGATGGTCTCCAAATTCGACGGATTGATCGGTTTTTATATGACGGATTTGCAAAGCGGTCAGGAAATCCATTTTGCTATTAATAACAAACAGGAAATTTCAGTAGAACCGGATATCGCTTTCACTGCATCCAGCACCATGAAGATCCCGGTTGTGACCTCCTATCTAATAAATCGCGGAAGCGACCTCTCGCCAGAAATTTCAAATAACATATCGCTTTCTCTCGGAAAATCGAATAACGATGCTACTGACCGCGTATTGGCCGCCATTGACCCAAACCGCGGACCTGTATTTGTTACCAGCGACATGCGCACCCTGGGCTTGGAGAGCACATTTCTTGCCGGATTTTTCACCTCGCCCGCCTATCTGCTTCCTTCCGTCCCCATTACACCTGCCAATTCGCGTAACGATGTTTCTGCCGAAGCCGATTCATACTCACAAACCACTCCATCCGAAATGGGTTCGCTTTTATCTGATATCTATCAATGTGCCGACGGAGGTGGAGGCGCGCTCGTAGCGGCCTTTCCTAATCAAGTTTCTCCGAGTACCTGTCAATTGTTGATTAACTTTATGGCACAGGATAAATTCGGCGCTTTGATACAAGGCGGCGTTCCGGATGGCACCCTGGTTCCTCATAAACATGGATATGTAACGAATGTTTCTGATGGCGTTGTTCATGACATTAGTGATGCTGCCATTGTATATACTCCAGGCGGGAACTTCGTCATTACAATCTATACCTATCATCCCATTACGAATATTTGGGATATCACCAATCCGTTGACCGGAAATCTCACCCGCGCAATCTACAATTATTTCAACATATCTTTGCAATAAAACATTCCACTACCAATACAGGCTCCCCGAGGCGGCAAACCTTACAATTCAATAACCGCCGGACCTGTTTTCATATGAAAACCCAATTTTTTACACACTTCGTATATAATTCAATCTATGAGCGCATCTCTGGGACTTTTCCGTCTTCAACAGATAGACCGCCAGATTGATCACATAAATTCGCAAATTGACTCAATTCGTCAGACGCTTGAGAACGATACCGAGCTGCGCGAATTGATGAATCAGTTAGAAATCGAACAAACTAAAAACCATCAGGCTGGTCGTGAGTATAAAAATATAGAAGCTGAAGTGCAGGCGCTAAAGATAAAAATAGAATACGCCGAATCGAGCTTATATGGCGGCAAGGTTCAAAATCCAAAAGAACTGCTCGACCTACAAAAAGAAGTGGCTTCCCTTAAAAAACACATTGTCACCCTCGAAGAAAGCGAACTTGAAGCAATGATCAACGCCGAAAACTCAGATAAAGATCTGCAAAGTGCAAAAACAAAGCTGGAATTAATAAAAGCGCGTCTTAATAATGAATATAAAAATTTGTCTTCAAATAAATCCGCGTTAACAGAAAAGCTTGAAAGACTGGCAGTGGAACGCGATGCAACCCAGGTGCCAATTGACAGGAGTCTGCTGATTACCTACGAAGGCTTGAAGCAACAAAAACGCGGCGTAGCCGTGGCGGAGATTAGTGATAATACATGCGCTTTATGCGGCACAACTTTAAATGCCGCCCTGCAACAAACGGCGCGTTCGCAAAATCAACTGGCATATTGTTCATCCTGTGGAAGAATCCTATACTCAAACTAAACAACCATTATGTTTGATTTCTCAATTGACCGATTCTCTTTTATCCTTGGCTTCCTATCCGCCTCCATCTTCTGGTGGTTAGCGAGGCTGGCTCGGCCTTTATGGCGCGATATTCGTTCCGGCATGAAGGAAAAAAGTGAAATTACGCAGGTGCGGAAATCAACCACAGTTGAAGAAAATCATCGGCGCATTACTTTACGACGTGCGCAAGGCATGCATCTCGCCGCGCCGCTTTTCGCCCTGGATGAGATCATTCAGGAACCCTTACTGATCGCCCCGCCTCAAATCGTGGAACCCGGCATAGTTGGAAAATTTGAAGATCTTATTTCACAAACCCTGCCCTATCTGCCCTCCTGGCCGGAAATTGCCGCCGCATATCACGCACAAACCTTAACACTTTCTCAGGCATTATCTGGAAATGTAAACATTGTTATCATCGGTCAACCCGGCGTCGGCAAAACCGTAGCTCTCGCACATCTTGCATCGCTGGCGGCAAATCGAAGCGAAAATCTCGAGGGATTAAAAGATGCCGTTCCATTCTTTTTCCATGTCGCAAATATTAAACTTCCCTTATCAGATCCAAAGGATGCTCTTGCTCCAATTATAGAAGCTGCGTCTGAATACGTGCCATTACTGGATGTTGGACGCCTGCCAAATTTTTTCAATACTACATTCAATAATGGCGAGGCGCTATTACTTATTGACGGCTATGACGAGATCGGCCCGGAGAGCCAGCAATTAGTGACAGAGTACTTCAAAATTATCCTGAAAAATTTTCCCAGGACGCGCATTGTCACGACCGGCGCGCCAGAACATTTGGATGGTTTGATTAACCTCGGTTTTGCGCCGCTGACATTGATTACCTGGTCGCCTCAAAAAAATGAAAAATTCATAGAGCAATGGGGAGAAATGTGGACTCAAACCGTTGGTAAAGAATCCTGGGCACAAACTGGACCTGCACAAGTAGACCCGATCCTGCTTAACGTTTGGTTGAGCGCTGATAATTCAAATTTATCTCCCCTTGAGGTGACCCTCAAAGCCTGGGGAGCGTATGCAGGGGATAGTCTTGGACCCCATGTATTAGAAGCCATTGCGACGCATATCCGCCGCCTTGCCCCAGGAAATACACCGCTGGCCGCTCTCGAAACATTGGCAATGCAAGTCGCATTAAATGTACAGCCTATATTTGATCTACAAACTGCGCGGACATGGATCAAGTCATTTGAAGTTGTTGAGGAGAATGTGGAAGGCAATCTTGAACAAAACACAGCTGAACCATCATCCTCTCAAAAGGGAAAAAAGACCGAAAAAAATGTTGGCACGCCAAGCTCTGGTTTACTCGGCAAGATGGCTTCCAGCGGATTATTGATCTTGTATCCGAATAACAAAATGCGATTCGTTCACCCTGTCTTTCAAGGGTATTTAGCAGGCCGCGCATTAATGAATTTCAATGCTGAAGAAACCATCCTAAACCAGCCGGATTGGTCTGGAAAATTTCTTGCCATGCGTTATCTTGCTGCACATGGCGATGTGAACAATCTCGTCCAGGCACTCCTGGGGCTTTCCCGACTGCCAATGCATCGTCCGCTTTTTGCGATGGCGCGCTGGTTGCGCGATGCCCCACGAAATGCGCCCTGGCGGGGAAAAATTTTTGGAAGCCTGGCTGCCCTTTTGCAAACTGAAGGATTACCTCTCAATCTACGAGGACAGGCAATGGCAGCATTCGTTGCAAGCAATGACCCCGGCGCCACATCCCTTTTCCGTCAGCTGGCAACCACGCTCTCATTTGAGCTGGTTCAATTATCGGCGCTAGGCGCAGGCGCAATGCGTGATTCAAAATCGATACAGATATTAGTGAGTGTATTGCAGGCACCCTCCCGTTCCGCCCGCCGTGCGGCTTGCATGGCATTGGTTGCCGTAGGTTCAATTGAAGCAATGGAATCCGTGGCCCACATTTTACTTAATGGAGATGAAGATATTCGCCGTGCCGCAGCAGAGGCGCTTGCAAACGATCCTGCCGAGGGTCACGCGATGTTACGGGATGGCATTACATTAAAAGATATTATTCTTCGCCGGGCGGTCACTTATGGGTTGGGCCGCGTTAATGAAGCCTGGGCGGCTGAAGCCCTGCAAAAAATACAAATTGATGATGACCAGTGGGTTGTGCGCAATGCTGCCACCGAAATTCTGGCATCAAAAACAAGCGCCGGCTCACTTGCCCCGCGAAAATTAAAAGCCCCGTCTGAATCGCCGTGGCTGATTGAGTTCGCCGCCAAACAAGGCGTCGGCATATCCCCCGGAGTACCCGCAACCGATATTCTTCTGCTTGCATTAAAGAGCGATGACCCGGAAATACGCCTGGGCGCATTGCCTTATCTTAAATCGACACCCAATGAAGGCGTATTAGCGCAACTTTACAATGCGATGTATGCAGATGATCCGGAACTGCGTGAAGCGACATACAATATTCTCTGGGAACTAGACACATCTGGCTTGAAGCTCCCTGACCCAAGTCAATACGGATTTGGATAAAAATGCTGATTACTAACGCTAAAATTATTACGTGGGAATCAACCAATCGTGTCTTGGAAAATTTTGCGATTCATATCGAAAACGAGCGGATCATGGAGATCGGAACAACCAAATCCCTCAGCGCAAAATATCCAAAAGCTAAAATACTTGATGCGCACGGACAATATGTAATGCCAGGAAATATTTGTGCGCACACTCATTTTTACGGCGCCTTCGCCCGTGGCATGGCTATTCCGGGAACAGCGCCTAAAGATTTCCCTGAGATATTGCAAAAGCTGTGGTGGCCGCTTGATCGTTCATTGGATGCGGAAGCGATCCGCAGCTCAGCCCTGGTAAGTCTCGTGGACGCGATCAAACACGGCACGACGACACTCATCGACCATCACGCCTCTCCAAATTATATTGATGGCTCGCTGGATCTCATAGCAGACGCTGTAGATAAGAGCGGACTACGCGGCGTGCTTTGTTATGAAGTCTCGGACCGTGATGGTCTCGATAAAGCCAGCAGCGGAATTAATGAGAATATACGCTTCCTCAAAAGACTGGCTGAAGATCCGCACCCGCGCCTGGCTGGGACCTTTGGCTTGCACGCCAGCTTGACTCTTTCAGGCGTCACCTTGCAGGCTTGCCGCGCCTCTGCCCCCGAAGGAACAGGGTTTCATATCCATACCGCTGAACATGAATCAGACGAATATGACAGCCTGAACAAAAGCAACATGCGTGTCATTGACCGTCTGCAAAAACATAATATTCTCGGACCCAATACCATCAGCGCTCACGGAGTCCATTTTGATGCGCGTGAAATGGAAATTCTCAAAGAAAGCGGCACATGGCTGACCCATCAACCGCGCTCGAACATGAATAATGGGGTTGGGGTTGCGCCCATCGAATCAATGCTTCGTTTGGGAATCAAAGTATGTTTGGGGAATGATGGTTTTTCCAACGCGATGTGGGATGAGTGGAAGACTGCTTATCTTTTGCACAAATCTCAACATCGTGACCCGCGGCGCATGGGCGGCTATGATGTAACCCAAATGGCTGTCTATAACAATGCCGCGCTTGCCAATCAATTCTTCCCTGCCGCGCCGATCGGCCAAATCACTCAAGGCGCTTTCGCTGACTTAATATTCGTTGATTATCATCCCTTCACTCCCCTAACTGCAGGCAACCTGCCCTGGCATATCATCTTCGGCTTTCAGCAAAGCATGGTAACCACAACCATAGTGGCCGGCAATGTATTGATGAAAGACCGGCAATTACTCTCGCTAAACGAAGAGGAGATTGCGGCACACGCCAGGGAAATTGCGCCGCGAATTTGGAAAAAATATGGGGAAGAAGTGGCGAAGCTGTCATAATTACGACTTTTGCCTCTATTGATATAAATTTCATCCCAGGCACTTCACCTGCGTCGTGACATTAACCTATCTTCTGAACAAATAAATATTAATTTATGGAGGTCCGCATGACCGACTCACATCTACTTTTAACCATCGCTGTATTAGGCGGAACCGGCAAGGAAGGCAAGGGTCTTGCATATCGTTGGGCACGCGCGGGATACAAGATCTGCATTGGCTCACGCAGCGCCGACAAAGCCATTGCCGCCGCGAATGAGGTCAAGGAAATGCTTGGGGAAGAAGCCGCTGTCGAAGGCATGAGCAACCCCGAAGCTGCGCGGGCTGCGGACATCGTCGTCTTAACCGTTCCTTACACTGCACATCGCGCTACACTTGAATCCGTAAAAGACGAGCTCAAAGGAAAGATCCTGATCGACGTGACGGTGCCGTTGATTCCACCAAAAGTTGCCACTGTGCAAATGCCGTCCGCAGGCTCAGCGGCTCAGGAGGCAAAAGAGATCGTGGGCGCTGATGTGCAGGTCTGCGCCGCATTTCAAAATATTTCGCACGAACATTTGCTGGGCAACGCGGATGTGGACTGTGATGTATTGGTAAGCGGCACAAGTAAAGAAGCCCGGGCTGAAACCATCAAATTGGTTGAAGCTGCCGGACTGCGCGGTTGGGATGCCGGCCCGATCGAAAACTCTGTCGTGATCGAAGGGTTGACAAGTATATTAATTGGCATCAATAAAAAATACGGCTCGACCCATGCCGGCATCAGGATCTCAGGTGTCAATCAGTAGAGTTGTATTTTGTTCAAACATTAATCGTTGCAGCCAATGCCCCTCACCATAACCCCATTAATAAATATACCGATCATTCGCCAGGATGACAACTTGGCAGATATTCTTGTTGATTCTATCCAACAGTCAAACCTGCTGCTTGTAAAAGACGACATCCTTATCATCGCGCAAAAGATCGTCAGCAAAGCTGAGGGTCGAATGGTAAATCTTGCGACCATTACGCCGGGCGCGCAAGCCATTGAACTGGCTCAAAAAGCCGATAAGGATGCGCGGACTGTAGAGTTGATCCTTCAGGAAAGTAGCGAGATTTTACGCGTACGAAAAGGCACGATCATTGTAGAGCACAAACTCGGTTTTGTTTGTGCCAACGCAGGCATTGACCACTCCAACGTCGCTACGCCCCTGCCGGAGGAAAATGGTTTTACGGTTAAGACGGATGAATATGTCTTACTTCTTCCCAAAGACCCAGATCAATCTGCGAGAAATATTCGGGATCAAATAAAACAAAAGACGGGATTGAACCTGGGCGTGATGATCATTGACTCTCACGGCCGCGCGTGGAGAAACGGCACGGTCGGCATTTGCATTGGGTTAAGCGGACTGCCGGCTTTGATAGACGAACGTGGCTGGAAAGACCTTTATGGGTACACGCTGAAAATTACCGTGGTGGGCGTGGCCGATGAATTAGCCGCAGCCGCATCCCTGATGATGGGGCAGGCCGCTGAGGGCATTCCTGCTGTGCACGTACGCGGCTTCCCCTATCCACTCGCCGAAGGTATACTAAAAGAAATCATCCGCCCAAAAGATCAAGACATGTTCCGCTAATATAAATCAATTCACAAATGATAACTTTTAAATTGAGGTGAGTATGAATAACTTTCCGACCGAATTTCTTGACTTGCTTAAAGACGAAACCAAAGCCTATCTCTTTCTCGCTACGACCATGTCTGATGGCTCGCCGCAGGTTACGCCAATCTGGTTTAATACAAATGCTGATTATATATTAATCAACACCAATGAAGGACGTACAAAAGACCGCAATATGAAAGCGCGTCCCAAAGTTGCGCTCGTCATTCAAGATCCAAATAATGTTTTCCGTTACGTTGGCATTCGCGGCGAGATCGCTGAACACACCACCCAGGGCGCCGATGAACACATCAATCAACTTTCCCTCAAATATGAAAACAAGCCCTGGAAGTATCGCGAAGGTCAAAAACGGATCATCTTCAAAATTAAACCGACTCACTTTGACAAACACAACTGACCTGCACACCTTCCTGCGCACCCGCCGCTCGATCCGCCGCTTCAAAGCGGACCTGATTCCTGATTCAGTTATCGAGAACATTCTCACCACTGCAACCTACGCCCCCTCCGCGCATCACCGCCAACCCTGGACATTTGCCGTAATCAAAGACTTGTCGATCAAAATAAAACTGGCGGACGCAATGGCGATCGAATTTCA
>JANODZ010000119.1:0-3227 GCA_031412935.1 Anaerolineales bacterium | reverse complement strand
TATCACTCCATTTTGGAACACCTTGAAAAACAAGGTGTGATCTTCCTGTCTATTGAGGACGGGCTCAAGCAATATCCTGATTTGTTCCGCGAATATTTCGGTACAGTCATTCCGATCGAAGATAATAAATTTGCCGCGTTGAACAGCGCAGTTTGGTCCGGCGGATCATTTGTTTATATTCCGAAAGGCGTGAAGGTTGACCTTCCGCTTCAGGCGTATTTTCGTCTGAACACAGCCAATGTCGGCCAGTTCGAGCGCACGTTGATCATCGTTGACGAAGGCGCTTCGGTGCATTATGTGGAAGGCTGCTTCACTGCCGGCGCGCAAGTACGCACTCGCAGCGGCGAAAAACCAATTGAAGAAATTGAAATCGGTGACGAAGTGATGACCCATCAAGGCCGTTATCGCCGCGTTTATAACACGATGAAGCGCCCCTATCATGGAAATATTTTCAATATCCTCTTTTATGGCGACAGCCGGCGTGAGTTGAAAGTTACCGCTGAACATCCTTTACTTGTTGTTTCCCGCGAAAAACAAAATACTCGCAACAAAGAATTTAAACCCACCTGGCAATTTGCTGAAAACGTAAAGATTGGTGATTATCTTGTTGTCCCCATTCCTCAACCCGTGGCAGAGCCTGTTCTTGTTCATAACGTTACTGTTCCTTTGGGGCGTGGTCGTCATGCTCCAGTTGATCCTGAAGTTAGCCTGCCTTACGAGCCGGATTTCTTTCGATTATTGGGCTATTATTTTGCCGAGGGGCATGTAGATAACGAGCATTACCTTTCATTGTCCTTCCATGTAGATGAAATAGATTATCTTGACGATGCAAAATCACTTGTTGAGCGGTACTTTGGAAAATCACCCACTGCAAATGCTCCGCGTCAAAATGGACAAACTCTCGTGCTTTCTTCCACCGAAGTTGCTCGTACCTTTGCGCGTGAATTTGGTTCAAATGTATATGAAAAACATATCCCTGAATGGGTTTCCAGCGCTGAACCCGCTTTACTCGCTGAGCTGATAAAAGGTATGTGGTCTGGAGATGGAAGCTATGATTCAAAGAAGAATATGTTCCGCTATAACTCAGTCTCCGCGGACTTGGCATATGCGTTCCGCGATGCCTGTTTGCGATTAGGAATTGCGGCTTCTGTAAATATTCAGAAACGTTTCCTGCCCCGTAAAAATATGTTTACAGTTGTAATTGCTTCGCCTTTTAATTCGCAGTTTGGCGAAATTGTTGGCGTGGATGCCGCGGCAGGCGATCTCGCCGGCTCTCCATTCTCGATGGATGAAAATTTTCTCTACGTTCCCATTAAAGAGATTACAGTTGAAGAAATGGAGACGGATGTTTTCAACTTTTCGGTCGAAGAGGATGAGTCCTATGTTGCGGAAGGCGTTGTGTCTCATAACTGCACAGCGCCTCAATATACGACCAACTCCTTTCACTCCGGTGTGATCGAGATCGTTGTCAAGAAAGGCGCGCGTTCACGTTACTCGACCATTCAAAACTGGTCGACCAATGTCTTCAACCTTGTGACTCAACGCGCCATGGTGTTCGCGGACGCCTCCCACGAGTGGGTGGATGCGAACCTCGGCTCGAAGCTCACCATGAAATACCCGTCCTGCTATTTGATGGAACCCGGCGCACGCGGTGAAATGCTTTCGATGGCTTTCGCCGGCCCAGGTCAAATTCAAGATGCGGGATCGAAGATGGTGCATTTTGCCCCAAATACAACCAGCAAGATCACATCCAAATCAATCAGCAAAGGCGGCGGGCGCGCTTCCTATCGCGGACTTGTCAAAGTTTATAAAGGCGCCAAAGGTGTCAGATCAAATGTAGTTTGCGATGCGCTTTTGCTTGACCCCAAGTCCCGCTCTGATACATACCCATCCATTGAAATTGATGAAGATGACGTCACCATCGGTCATGAGGCATCCGTCTCCAAAGTGGGCGAAGAGCAGCTCTTTTATTTAATGTCACGCGGACTCACTGAAGAAGAAGCCACAGGCATGGTTGTCTCCGGATTCATCGAACCGCTCGTCAAAGAATTGCCGATGGAATACGCGGTGGAAATGAATAGATTAATTCAATTACAAATGGAAGGCTCGATCGGTTAGTAAATTATCACGTTTGCGGGCTCTAACTTTACAACCTTACAACCTGCAAACTTTCAAACGGAAGAAAAAATGCTAGAGAAACCAAAAGTATCTGTCACACGCACGCGACGTGATTCTGCCGCGAAGGAATTTTCCTTTACGGCAGAATCCATTCCCGCCGGCGGGCTGAAAGAAATCCGCGCCCAGGCATGGGATGCTTTCACAAAAATTTCGATGCCCATCACCACTGATGAAGCCTGGAGACGGACTGATTTAAGATTTTTGCCCGCATCTGATTTTAAAATCCCCACTGAGGGCGCATTTAAAGACTTGCCATCTGTACCAGAAAATCTACTTAAGCCGCTGACAGGTGAACAGCATGGTGGACAAATTACGCTCATGCCCGGCGGTTCAAATGTGGATCTTGATCCTGCCCTTGTCTCGAGAGGTGTGATCTTCACTGACATTCGCTCCGCAGAACGTGAACACGCAGAGTTGTTAAAAAGACTGATCGGCACGGTTGTCAAACCCCAAGATGGTAAGTTTGCCGCGTTGGCATCCGCTCTGGCAGGCAATGGTGTCTTGTTATATGTTCCAAAGAATGTAAAAGTGGAAACTCCGCTTCACTCTGTCTTGTGGGGGCCCGGCGTAGATTTGGCTCACTTCTCCCATTTGATCGTCTATGTCGAAGATGGCGCTTCGGTCACTTATGTGCATGAAGCGGCTTCGCCAAGTGAAACGGGTCAGGCTATGCATGCTGGCATCGTGGAAATTCATGTCGGCAAGGACGCGAATTTACGCTTTGTTGAATTGCAATCATGGGGCCGCCATGTCTGGAATTTTTCTCATGAACGCGCTCATGTTGAACGTGGCGGCAATCTCGATTGGATCTTTGGCGCAGTGGGTTCTCGTTTAACCAAAAATTTCTCAGACCTTGATCTCGCGGGTGAAGGCGCTCAGGGTCGCATGTCGGGTTTTTATTTTACAGATGGAAATCAGCATCTCGACCATGATACTCAGCAGAATCATTTTGCCCCGCACACCACCAGCGATCTGCTATTCAAGGGAGCGTTAAAGGGCAAGAGTCGCTCTGTTTGGCAGGGCATGATCTACGTTGCGCCCGGCGCGCA
>JANODZ010000118.1:0-2786 GCA_031412935.1 Anaerolineales bacterium | reverse complement strand
GTGGCGCCGTTTTCACAATTTACCACAGCGCGGAATTTGTCGCCGCTCTTCACTTTATAGGATGGATAAATACCTTGAATATATCCATTTGTGACATTTTGCGGAAAAGTAAGCAGCCCAGTGCGGCTGTCGTTTGTTCCGTTCTCCAATCTGGATGGGTTCTTGATTAACACAAATCCTTTTGCATCGCCATCCGTGCCGGGGCAAGGCAAAGCGCCTGCTCCGCTGTACCACGACGCCGCGCAAACATTTGAGACAAAATCATAAACAGTGCCGGCAACGGGGGTTGCGGGCGTAACAGGCGTTCCCAAAGTCGGTGTCGGGGTTGGGCTTGATGGAGTAACCGGCGTGCCCGCCACTTTGATCTCAACCCAGAATGATTTGGTGCCACCTGAGCCAATACCGAAAGGAACGCCGCTGTTATTCTTCAGTTTCCAATATCCGCGGTAGGTGCCGGCTCCAGCGGGCGCGGTGAGATTAATGGAAATATCTACAGTTTGATTTGGCGCCACTGAGGCTGAGATCAGCGCAGAATCCGGCCCGCTCATTTTTTCACCTGAATCAAAGATCAGGCTGTAGTTAGTCCATGTACAAGTGCCAATATTCTTAAGACGCCAGGTTTTTGAAAAATTGGCGTTGGGCTGGAAGGTAGTCCCATCCGGCACGGTCACATCACTGACAAACTGCGCTCGATCACAGGCAGCGGGCGCGGGCGCGGGAGTCTTTGTGGGTGTCCCTGTTGGAGTAGGTGTTGGCGGTGTACCTGTAAACGTGGGAGTGGGAGTAAAAGTTGTGCCTGGCACTCCGCCCGTGCGCGCAAGGATCGGGTTGCCCCACAACGCCCGATCACCAGTTGGTGAACCATAGGCAGAAATGACGAGGATGAACTTAACATCCTGATTAGCCAGTGAACTTAAGTCAAGATTGGCATTATAGCTCAAGCCTTCATATCTCTCACGAAAGGTCCAGAAAGTCTTAACCGCATTGGAACCGATTTGATAATCCAGGCGAAATGCCACATAACAAGTAGTCGCGCCAAATTCGCATCCGATGGTGGATTGGAAACGGTCGCCACTCAACACTTTAAATGCAGGATAGACCGCTTGAATATAACCATTCGTTACATTGTTAGGAACAAAAAGCAATCCAGCCTGTGCAGATTCAATTCCGTTTTCAAATTTTGGTTTGTCTAGCTTTAGAGCAAATCCATTCGCATTTCCATCGGTACCAGGGAAAGTCAACGCGCCTGCGCCGCCAGACCAGGCGGCGGAAGCGGCATTCGCGGTGAAGTCATACCCGGCACCCGAGGATGTAGAAACATTGATCTCAACCCAAAAAGTTTTGTTAGCCGTTGAGCCGATGCCAAAAACAACGCCAGACGCAGTCTTAAATTTATAGTAGCCAAAGTAATGACCGGCCGCGCTGGGCGCGGTCATATCCACGGTAATATCCACAGTTTGGCCGGGAGCCACTGTAGTTGGCAAAGCAATTGAAGCCGGCACGCCCATCTTCTCGCCGCTATCATGGATCAGAGAAACATCGGTACTAGCCCATGAACAAGTGCCAATATTCTTCAATCGCCAGGTTTTCTTGAATGTAGCGCCGGGCGCAAAGTTTGTTCCATCCGGCACGGTCACATCTGCAATAAATTGCGCCCAGTTACATGTGGCCGCCAGGGCAGGCTGCGTAGCCGACGGCAGAATCGAAAGCATCAAGACCACCAGGAGCAATGCGGTTCCAAATTTTGATAGATATTTCATCTCTTCCTCCATACAAGCAAATGCTTAATAATGACGTTAACGATACAACATAGTTCCTTCGACTATACGCCTCCCCTAGTATAACTTTTCTTGACCGATTGTTCAATATATTATCAGGTCAATTTCAGGGTAATTTTTTACCATATTTTCGTGGTTGCATTATCTTTATAAGTGACCTAACCCAGTTTTGCTATTTGGGGCATGTCGCCCTGAGTGAAAGCGAAGGGTCTCTGATATGAACATAGAGACCCTTCGCTCTGCTCAGGGAATCACGATTAGATGCGGAAGGTAAGTTAATAAAACCCCATACACTATAATTAAAGACATGCCTCGCATCATTTTGCACCTCGACCTTGATGCCTTCTTCTGTTCAGTGGAGGAAACCCAAAATCCCGATCTACGCGGTAAACCCTTTGCTGTCGGCGGCAAGCCAAACGAGCGCGGCGTGGTTGCATCCTGTTCATACGCGGCGCGTGCCGTCGGCGTACGCAGCGCCATGCCCATGTCTCGCGCACTTCAGTTATGTAGAAATCTCCTCATTGTCCCCGGGCGGCATGATCTATATGGCGAATACTCAGAAAAAGTAATGAGCAAATTGCGGGATTTAACCCCCCTGGTCGAACAGATTTCCATAGACGAAGCCTTTCTCGACGTCTCAGAGATGCGCGAACCCGCGGCACGCATCGCACTCGACCTGCAGACTGCTGTCAAAAACGAACTGCATTTACCCAGCTCGATCGGAATCGCCTCAAATAAACTGGTCGCAAAAATCGCTACCGAGGTCGGCAAGAAATCAAACAAAAACAGGAACGAACCGCCATTTGGATTAACCATTGTCCCCGCCGGCCAAGAAGCAAAATTCCTCGCCCCCCTGCCCGCGGATATGCTCTGGGGCGTGGGACCAAAAACCTCGGCCCGATTAACAGAACTTGGCATTCACACCATCGGAGACATCGCACGCTGGCCCGAAAATGAAATGGTGCGCCTCTTCGGCGAAAATGGACACGACCTCTGGCGCCATGCACA
>JANODZ010000117.1:0-4728 GCA_031412935.1 Anaerolineales bacterium | reverse complement strand
GAATTAATAATCCCTGCAGGCTGGATGCCTATACGTGTCAATGAGCAGGAATATTACGATGCGTTTGTATCCGATGCTGCAAAAAACCCAGTTATTAATGATCGCCTGATCAATATCCAAAACCTCGACCCTGCCTTTTTTCGCCTGGACGCCATTGATATACGGCCTGGACACGTTTTCAACGGGGCTATTACAGATTTCAATGTCATCTTTCAACAGAATGATTCTCGGAGTTTGGAAGAAATGGAAAAAGATGAAAAGGCTAGCGCGAAGCCGTTTACGAACTATGAATTTATATCTTCAGATTATCAGCAGGCAGCTAATGGAATGAATACCCTGGTCATTGAGCAAAGATGGAATTCGACCACAGGTGTGACGTATTACCGCGGCGTGTTTTTCAAAGTCCCTTCAGGGCTTATCGTGCTTGATTTTTATTCGCCTATTGATTTTAAAGATACGGGGTTGCCAGATTTTGACCAGGTTGTAAATAGCCTCACTTTGCTCAATCCATAATTAAAGGCAATATCTCTTCATATCTCTCTCGGCTGCAATAGCGGAGAGAGATATTTTAATTTCAACAAGGAGTCTTTCTCACATGTCCACCCCCCGAATCGTCCACTCACTGCTTGGCCCACAACTTACCTGCAAAAAACCGGCTCAATGGCATGGCCCAAAACAATCTCAATCTTGAAAGCGTAAATCGTGTACGGTGGAGGCGGGAAAACCATTTGCAACTACGAATCATTTGATGCGATTGTCGAAGAAGATGAAAATCAACTGTGTAAGCGGACAATACCTGCACTCAAGAAGGCGCAGGATCGAAACTGATTTTCCCCTTTAAAAATTCGCGAGCAATTCAAACAATATTTGTTGTTTTCACAGCCCGGATAACCTTGTGGGCTATTATTAATTGACGTAGTTAGTCATGATTGACCTGTGACCTCTGTCACTTACCGGCAAAAATAGGGACTAATACAATAGACGTTATCCGAATTAATACCGGGCGCAGATGGATGCAAATTTTGAAGATGACTTTTCTGAAAACCAAATAAGTATTGGCTTTTCAATATTCATCTACAAGAAAGTACGAAGACCGCAGGGATTTCCATAAATATTTTATCAACCAAAGGAGATTAAAAAAATGAGTGTCGATGTTTCTCGAAGAGACTTTCTTAAATTTGTAGGCGCAGCCGGCGTGGTTGCCGGTCTTGCAGCCTGCCAGCCAAAAGCCACAGAAATGCCGGCCATGCCTGCATCACCGCAAGGTCAGAACGGCGATGATATGGACGCAAAGCACGAAGCAGGTGTAAAAAAGTTTGTCGAACGAATTGGCAAAGATAAAAACTTTTGGGGCCTGCCGCTCGCCTATAAACTGGATGGCGATGTGAAAGTATTTGAAGTGACCGCTGAAGATATTGATTGGGACGTTGCCGAAGGCGCTGTGGTCAAAGCCATGGCATACAACGGACGTGTGCCCGGACCTGAGATCCGCGTGACGGACGGGGATAAGGTTCGCATCATCCTCACGAATAAAATGGCGCAAAGCACAGCGATTCACTATCATGGGCTGATGATTCCCAACAACATGGATGGTGTTCCTTTCATTACACAACCTGTGGTGAAAACAGGTGAAACCTCCACTTATGAATTCACGGTACGCAATTCGGGCTCGCATATGTATCACTCGCATCACAACGCCGCGGAACAGGTCACCAAGGGTTTATTAGGCGCATTCATTGTTGAGCCAAAGGATAAATCCACTGAACCTGAATTTGACAGCGATTACACCATGGTATTAAACGATAGCGGCATCGGTTTTACGATCAACGGAAAATCATTTCCTTATACTCAACCGATCCTCGCTAAAGTTGGCGAGCGGATTCGCATCCGCTATATGAACGAAGGCACTGCGATTCATCCAATGCATACACACGGGTTTCCGATGACCGTTTTCAATCGTGATGGCTGGGCGCTTCCCGCTCCCTTCCAATGCGACACGTTGACGATTGGACCCGGCGAACGCTGGGACGTGATTGTCACGCCCGATGCGCCCGGCGTCTGGGCTTTCCACTGCCATATTCTTACTCATGCCGAATCAGCGCATGGTATGTTTGGCATGGTTACCGCCATCATTGTAGAGGAATAATCAGACCCTGAGCTGCTGCAACAGTAGTGAACTAAAAAATAACAGCTAATAATAATTCCTCTCGACTATAATAGCCGCGAGGAATTATTATTTAATCAGGAGAGACTTCCCCATGTCCACAGCCCGCATCGTCCGCTCACCGCGCGGCACCCAACTGACCTGCAAGAACTGGCTGATCGAAGCCGCCTATCGCATGATTCAAAACAATCTCGATCCCGAAGTTGCTGAGAAGCCTGAAGACCTCGTCGTCTACGGCGGACGCGGGAAAGCCGCGCGCAACTGGGAATCATTTGACGCGATCCTTGAGTCACTTAAGAATCTGGAAGAAGATGAAACCCTGTTGGTGCAATCGGGCAAACCCGTCATCGTTTTTAAATCTCATAAAGATGCGCCGAAAGTGTTGATCGCAAATTCAAATCTTGTGCCGCATTGGGCAACCTGGGAAAAATTCGATGAGCTGGATAAAAAGGGACTGATCATGTACGGTCAGATGACCGCCGGCTCGTGGATCTACATCGGCACGCAGGGCATCTTGCAGGGAACATACGAAACCTTCGGCGCGCTCGCCAAATTAAAAGGCTGGGGTTCGCTGAAAGGTAAATTCGTTTTGACAGCCGGTCTGGGCGGCATGGGCGGCGCACAGCCTTTATCCATCACGATGAACGAAGGCGTTGGCTTGATCGTTGAAGTTGACCCCGAACGCGCCGAACGCCGCCGCGCCATCGGCTATGTGGATATGGTGGTGGATAATCTCGAAGAAGCCATGACGCTCGTGGAAGAATTCAAGCAAAAAGGAATCCCTAAATCCATCGGGTTGATCGGCAATGCCGCAGATGTGTATGGCGAGCTCTTCGCGCGCGGAGTCATTCCGGATGTGGTCACAGATCAAACCTCGGCGCATGAAGCGTTATTTTATGTCCCGTCCGGGTTAAGCGTCACGGCCGCAGATCAACTGCGCATCAGCGACCCGCAGAAATATAAAAAGATGGCCATGGATTCCATGTCTACGCATGTGCAAGCCATGTTGAATTTCCAGCGCGCGGGCGCGGAAGTTTTTGATTACGGCAATAACCTGCGTCAGCAGGCGTTCAACAATGGCGTGAGCGATGCATTTGAATTTCCCGGCTTCGTGCCTGCCTATATTCGTCCGTTATTTTGTGAAGGCAAAGGTCCGTTCCGTTGGGTGGCGCTCTCTGGCGACCCCGAAGATATTTACACGACCGACAAAGCCATCATGGAACTCTTTCCTGATGATGCGCATCTGCATCGCTGGATGAAAATGGCGCGCGAGAAAATTCCATTTCAAGGATTGCCCTCGCGTATCTGCTGGCTTGGTTATGGTGATCGTGCCAAGGCAGGCTTGATGTTCAATGAATTGGTCGCGAGCGGAAAAGTGAAAGCGCCGATCGTGATTGGCCGCGATCATTTGGATTCGGGTTCTGTCGCTTCGCCCAACCGTGAAACCGAAGCCATGAAAGACGGCTCGGATGCGATCTCTGATTGGGCAATATTAAATGCGTTGATCAATGCGGTCGGCGGCGCTACCTGGGTCTCATTCCATCACGGCGGCGGTGTGGGCATGGGCTATAGTCAACACGCGGGTCAGGTCATCGTTGCGGATGGCACGCCCGAAGCCGCTCTCAGACTGGAACGTGTCCTGACAACAGATCCAGGCATGGGCGTGGCGCGTCACGCGGATGCGGGTTATGAAATTGCGATTGACGCCGCAAAACGTCACGGGTTGAAAATGCCGATTCTGGGGAAATCATCTTGAAAGTGATTCGACGCCTTTTGCATTTAACTCTCCTCATGATTTTTCTATCCTCATGCGGATTTATCGAATCGCCCCCGGCGCTGGCAATTGCCACTGCGCAAGTAGCGACTCCAGTTCCAAGCAGTACGCCGCCGCCCGCCACCGAAACGCCTATTCCGACTGTCACATCCACCATGGCGCCGAAGAGCAAACACGTGCTGATCGTGAGCTTCGACGGATTGCGCCCCGATGCAATTGCGGCGGCGAACATGATCAATGTTGTGGCGTTGATGCAAACGGGCGCATACACGTTTGGCGCAAGGACGATCACGCCGAGCCTGACCTTGCCTTCCCATTCTTCGATGATGGTGGGAACCTGCCCTTCGAAACATATTGTGCGCTGGAATGAATACGTGCCGCAAAATGGATTTGCACGCGGCACAGACATTTTTGATCTCGCACACGCCGCCGGCCTGCGGACGGTGATGGTGGTGGGCAAGGAAAAACTTCGCCAGGTGACCGAGCCAGCCAGCACAGATTATTTTGCGTTCGTAGACAAGACCGATAAAATTGAAGACCCTTATGCAATTGTGCAGCTTGCCATTCAACAGATCGCGCTGGGTTTTGACCTGATGTTTGTACACTTTCCCAATGGCGATCTGGAAGGGCATGATGCCGGCTGGATGTCAAAATCTCAATTGAGGGCATATGCAAACGACGATGAGTCGCTTGGTTTTATTCTTGATTCATTGAAGGCGCGCAACCTGTACGAAGAAACATTGATCATCGTCTCATCGGATCATGGCGGGCATGGCACCACGCATGGAAC
>JANODZ010000116.1:0-3749 GCA_031412935.1 Anaerolineales bacterium | reverse complement strand
TCACAAGGTTGTCTTTATTTATTTGGGTCTGGCGGTTATTAATAGTTTTGGGATCACGATCCACTCCCCTGGTTGTTTTGGATGAATTGCTTTACTCAATAAATTATGTTCGGCCAGTTTATTGATGGTTCGACTGGCAGTATCAGTTGGCCACCCGAAACACTTTGTAACATCTCTCAATTGGGCAGTACCCACAGAGGCAAAGTACAACTCCAGCAATTTTGCGCGCGCCTGCGATTCAGTGATCTTACGAGCCTGTTCGGGCAATTCCGGGAAGTGGCGCGGAACGATCTCATAGATATGAGAATATTTCCACGCACCTGCCTGAGCTACGCCCACTGGCAGGATTTTAAAATCCCTTTGTAATTGCTCAAGCGCTTTTTGGAATTCAGAGTCTTTGGCGTTGGATAATTTTGCCTTCTTGCGCAAATCGAGGGTATTCAATGCGCCATTCTCTAACAGCGTCTCGTAGACTTGTTTCGAGGCTTGGGTTAATCGCCCGGCATGATAGGCAATCAAATAATCTTCTTCCGGCTCTCCATAATTTTCGGAAAGAGCGTAAAAATATGGGGCAACTGCAAGTGAGATCATGGTGGCTTTGCCGCGTAATATCTTCGCGTAATACCACTTCTTTTTATCAAGGGCATCATCTTTCCAGCCCCATGTGATGTGAGCGGGGTCTTCGTGCTGGTCAGCAACAGGACGATCCCCCGCAACCGCTGTCCAGAGCGAAGGCAGGTCGATCCCCTTTATGGGCCAGAAGTAAATAAAGCCGCGCGAGTTAATAAAGGTCAGCGCCTGTGATGGAGAGGAAAGCCGCCTGGCGGGAGGCAGATGAAATGTGCCCGTGCGATAAGTGGTTAATTTCTTCAGGTCAATCTGAGGCATAAGTCCAATTGTAATATAGGGCCGGGTTCAGAGTCAAAAATCACGAAAGCGACAAATGTAACTTGAATCCCTTCCTCTGGAGGAGTGGACAGTAAGCGATCGAATAAGCCACTTTCTTTCCGCAACCGATTCAAATATAATGCGTAGATAAACTAGAAAATTCCATAGGACAAGACCAAATCACAAAGGAAAGTTACCCATGAAAAACATCAAAATAGTTGCACTTCTTGTTATTGTATTATCCATTGCCATCGCGGCGTGCGGCGCGGCGCCTGCCACCGCAGAGGTTGTTCAAATCCCAACTGTCGTAGCGGATAATACCATTATCGCTGAAGGACGCCTGGAGCCCATCCACTTTACGGAACTGGCCTTGAACGCGAACGGGTTGATCAGCGAGGTATTAAAGGCAGAAGGTGACACTGTTTCCGCCGGGGATGTCATTGCCCGTTTGAAATCCAACGACGCACAGACTCTTGAATCTGCGCAGGCTAAAGCAGCACAGGAGATGACCAGCGCTTACCAGGAAGTGCGTGATGCGCAATTTAAACTTGATAATTTCGACATCCCCTCTACTTTTAGCGGCATGACCCCTTCTGAGGCTGTGGATGCCATGTTGGTTAAGTTAAATGAAGCGCGCGCCGATTTCGAACCCTATAAAAACGTCGACGATAGAAATCTGGAATTAACGAGTACCGAAAAAAACAGCGGGGTTATCACAGGCACGGCTAAAAACCTTAAAAAAGTGCTTGACGATGCCTGGGCAAAATATCGCAAAGCCATTTTATGGCTGGAACTTGAATCGGAAGTGCAGAATGCAAGTTCCCGCCTTACGCTTGCACAGCGTGATTACACGGCCCTGCAAGATCCTCTCTTCTCTGAGGATACCGCCGGCACACGTGCAGCCCTTGCAAATGCTGAAATCCGCGCCCCTTTCGCAGGCGTGATCACCGATCTAAATCTCAAAGTCGGTGAATTTGAGGCTTCCGGTCAACCGGTTGTAACCCTTGCCAACATCACCAACTGGGTGGTCAAGACCAAAGACCTGACAGAAATTGATGTCGTCAACATTAAAGAAGGGCAGCCAGTCACAGTAAAATTTGACGCATTGCCTGGATTGGAATTCAAAGGCAACGTATTATCGATCGACGATAATTTTACAGAGAACCAGGGTGACGTCGTATATGAAGTGACCATCCTGCTGACTGACAAAGACGCCACCATGCGCTGGGGCATGACAGCGGTTGTAACATTCAAATAGTAATATTATAAGAAATTCATCCGGCAGGTTCGTTAAGTGGACTTCAATCCTGCGGGAACTTGAGGAGATCATGGCTATTTCATTTTTCAAACAAAGACCTGAAGGCGGCCCACTCGAAAACCGCCCAATGATAGATCTATCAAATGTGAATAAATATTACAAGACCGCGGTCGGTGATTATCACGCGTTGGAAGGCGTGGACTTGCAGATCAACGCCGGCGAATTCGTCAGCATTGTGGGAAAATCAGGAAGCGGGAAAACAACCCTGCTAAACATGATCACCGGAATTGACCGGCCGAGCACGGGTGAAGTATGGGTCAACGGAACGGCTGTGCATGGATTAAATGAAAACAAAATGGCACGCTGGCGCGGCAAGAATCTCGGTATTGTTTTCCAATTTTTTCAACTACTGCCCATGATCTCGGTGATTGAGAACATTATGCTCCCGATGGATTTCTGCCGCACCTACCCAATGAACGAACGACGCAGGCGTGCAATGGATTTATTGGAACTGGTTGAGCTTGCAGATCATGCATATAAACTCCCGACCGCATTATCAGGCGGGCAGCAGCAGCGTGTGGCAATCGCGCGCGCCCTCGCAAACGATCCCCCGGTGGTCATTGCCGATGAGCCCACGGGTAATCTTGATTCAAAGACCGCAGAGTCAGTATTTGCCTTGTTTAATGACCTTGTTGCAAAAGGCAAGACGATCATCATTGTGACCCATGACAGCGGATTATCAAAACGCACCCATCGCACCGCCTTGATCGCAGACGGCGAGATCGTCAATGAGTATGTGGTGAAAGCGATGCCGACGCTGACAGCGGGTCAATTGTTACAGGCTTCAAAAATTTCAAAATCCCAAACCTATGACGCAGGCGCAATGATCATATCTGAAGGCACAAATGCAGATACTTTTTACATTGTCTCTAAAGGCACGGTGGAGGTGATCCTGCCGCGCCGCAATCAATCGGATGTGATCGCGCTGCAACTCGGACCTGGAAAATGCTTCGGCGAAATTGAATTTTTCCACGAGAAGAAACATCGCGCATCGATCCGCGCTTCGGAGGCAGGACCCGTTGAAGTGCTGGCTATCGGGTTCAATCAACTGTCAGAATTGCTGGATCAATCTGAGGCGACGCGTGAAACGCTGCGCCAGATGGCGAACAAACATGCAGGCGAGAATATCGCCTGGCGCGGAGTGGCGTCATGATCAGCAGCCGCTGGAAAAAAGTCTGGGCTGATTTTTGGAGCAATAAAGGCCGCACGCTCGGATATTTTCCGCCCGCCTTCACATTCTGGTACGGCGAATAGGTGAGGATGTAATCGCGTTCCGCCGGAATCGCCGGATCGCCATATTCCCCGATCCAGCTCGCGCCCGCGCCGATATGGCTGTAGGCGATCATGTCGATCAGCGGCACCTGGCACACCACCGCGCCAAACAGCTCCGGCTTCTGCACCATCACAGTGGACACCAATAACCCGCCATTGGAGCCGCCCATGATGCCGAGCTGTTTGGGAGTCGTCAGGCCGCGACGCGCCAGATCCGCCGCCACCGCCTCGAAATCGTCATAGGCGCGTTGCCGGTTGGTCTTGAGCGCCG
>JANODZ010000115.1:0-2946 GCA_031412935.1 Anaerolineales bacterium | reverse complement strand
TTGAGCGTGGCGTACGTGCCGACCATATACCCGCCATGCGTATGCAGAATAGCTTTGGGCTTTCCGGTTGAACCGGAAGTATAAAGAATGAAAAGCGGATCTTCCGAATCCATCTGTTCAGTTTCGCATTTCCCTTCGGCGATCGGTTGCTCAACGAGTTCGTGATACCAGTGATCGCGCCCGGTTTCCATGATTAGATCAATATTCACGCGTTTGACAACAATCACATTTTCAACAGATGGGCAGCGCTTAAGCGACTCATCCACAATGGATTTCAGGTGCACGATCTTTCCATTTTGAAATGAACCATCACAGGTGATCACGAGTTTGGATTTGCTGTCTTCGATGCGGCCCTGCAAAGAATCAACGGAGAAGCCGCCGAAGACGACGGAATGAATCGCGCCGATCTTCGCGCAAGCCAGCATTGCAAAGACGATCTCGGGCACACGCCCCATGTAAATGGTGACACGTTCCCCTTTTTTAATACCCATGGATTTAATGATATTTGCCATGCGCGTCACTTCACGGTTCATCGCAAAGTAGGAATAGGTGCGATGGTCTTTTCCGTCTTCGCTTTCCCAGATCAATGCCAGTTTATTTTTTCGGCTTGTCTTAAGGTGGCGGTCAATCGCGTTATGCACGATATTGACCTTTGCCCCGGTGAACCATTTGTAAAAGGGTTTCTTTGAATCGTCCAGCACTTTATTCCATTTGCCAAACCACTCCAATTCAAGGGCTTCCTTTTCCCAAAAGCCTTTCAGGTCCTTGCGGGCGCTGGCGGCTAGTTTGTCCCAATCTTTTAAGCGCGTGCGTTCCATCACCTGCTGGGATGGATAAAATACCTCACCTGACAATTTCTTCTTTTTGGCATTAACAACTTTGGCTGGTTTCTTTTTCATGAGCGCTGCAGCTTTATTCAGCGTGGGTTTGCTGCTGAGGGTCTTGCTTTTGGCGATTTTATCTTTAACCTTTTTTATAGCCATTTTTATCTCCTGATGATCTCAAAATAATTATTATCCATTTTAATCCGCTTTGGGTTATTTTGGTTACTTAAATCTGAGCATTCCCCCTCTCCCATTGAGAGAGGGCAGGGTGAGTGGCTTTACTCCACCCAATCTAATATTTTGTGCCATGCGCCTGCAAACGGCAAAAACCACGGTGAGCCATTATACAACCCCAATGGCGCGCTCGGAAAGTTTAATTGCGCGAACGGATGCTCATTGATATTTCCATTCATAATGGCCACCGCAACCGTCTTGCCTAAATGCGTGCTCAACGCCACCCCGTGACCGGCGTAGCCAAGAGAATAATAGATGCCATCCACCTGGCCGACATGCGCCATCATATCGAATGCAAAATCCAAAGTTCCGCCCCAGACAAATTCTACATTCACATCTTTCAATTGCGGGTGGACTTCGATCATCTCGCGTCGTAATATTTCAGCGCTGCGCGCAATCGTGTTTTTATTTTCAGGGAAGAAAGCCGCGCGCCCTCCAAAGATCAAACGTTTATCCCACAGCCTGAAATAGTTCAAATAATGTTTGTAATCCACGATCATTCTATTATTCGGGTTGAGCTGATGTAAAAGATCATCGGGTAATTTTTCTGTTGCAATGATAAACGACCCGATTGGAATGATTTTCTTCTGCAATTTTTTGACGACACTGCCTGTATAACCGGATGTCGCCACAAAAACGGATTCAGCATTTACATTCCCTCTTTCAGTCTCAAGCACAAAACGGTTTCCCGCGCGCCTGAGCCTGTTGACGCGCGCTCGCGCGCAAAGCAATGCCCCGGCCTTTTCTGCCGCGCCTGCCAGCCCGGTCACATATTGGGCGGGATTGAGTCCCCCGCATATTTCGTCAACCAAGCCGCCATGATACAGGCCGGAGCCAATTTCACTTCGCAAATCCTGCGGGTGCACAAGCCGAACTTTGTAATTGAATTCTTTGGCATAAAAATCCACGCTCTCTTTTAGCGCGTCAAACTGTTTTGGTTTATTCGCCACGAGTAAATAACCGCTGCGGGCGAATCCGCAATTAATGTTTTCTTCATCAATAATTTGCTCAACTGTATCAATCGAATCGATTGAAGCCTGAAATAATCTCTTGGCCAGATCCCTGCCATATTTATTAATAATCGTATGCATGGATGGTTTGAGGCCGGTCAATGTCATGCCCCCGTTACGCGAACTCGCACCCCAGCCGATGGTCTCGGCTTCAAGCACGGCTACTTTTAAGCCTTGTTTTGCAATTGTCCGCGCTGCGCTCAGCCCTGTGTATCCCCCGCCGATAATCGCCAGATCCACTTTTTCAGGGACGGGAATCAAGTTTAAGTCATCCGGCATGCTTACGGTGGTGTGCCAGTAAATTTGTTGATGCATGTTAACTCCTCAGAGGTGCTGAGCAATCCCCGCTATGAAATAATCTCTTCCCAGTTTAATTCTTCAAAGGCCTTGTGTAATCGATGACCATCTTCAACCGCGATATATTTTAGATTTGAGAACATTTTCTCCGCGATCAATTTTACTGGCGCAGGCCGCACAACATCATCCTGTTTTCCGTGGATTAATACCGTCGGCACATCAACCATCGAAAAGTTTTCATCTGTGAATTCAGGCAGCATCAATGCAGGCGCAAGCAGGATTAATTTTTTTACCTGGTCAGGGTGGCTGCAGGTAAAGACCCCGCCCATTAATCCGCCATAGGAAGAGCCGATGATCGTCCAGTTTTTCTTTCGGCCCAGCAGCAGTTTGAGTTGATGCATGCGTTTTTTAAACCGCCCGGGTCCTTAAGGTCCACGCCTTGGGCAGGGACTATCTGGAAACCCTGATGGAGGCCGAGTTTCGCGCGACAAAACTCTCCGCCGTGGACCGGGGTTTGGCGCAGGAGCTGGCTTATGGCGTGACGCGGTGGCAGGGGACGCTGGATTGGCTGATTTGTCGCA
>JANODZ010000114.1:0-4660 GCA_031412935.1 Anaerolineales bacterium | reverse complement strand
GCCGGTCAAAATGACCGGCTGTTTTTGCTTGAGCATCTCGCTTTATGAAGTCGGGCGGTACAAGTGTATTAAGGAGATTGCTTCGGACGAAGACCAGAGCGTCCTCGCAAAGACATCTCATATTTGCGTCAGGTCACTTATTAATAACATTGTAATACTTTTTGGGCTAAACCTGAGTAAAATTATCATAAGCACGGTCGTCTGACTCATCATGGCAAAAGAATTTCACTACGCATGGACATGGGATTTAACCTCTTCACCCGAAGCGCTCTGGCCGCTTGTATCAGATACGAACCGATTTAATCGTGAGAGCGGGCTGCCGCCGATGGAAATGCTGGGGATCTCAAACGGCGTAAAACAGGTGAAATTTAAAATCCCATTTATTCATATTGAATGGGAGGAAGAACCATTCGAATGGACCTATCCATACCGTTTTGGAATTATACGCCGCTATAAAAAAGGTCCGTTTGCAAAGATGCATGTGGATTGCCGCCTCGAACGGCTTCAACCTTCCGGCACGCGAATCACCTATGAAACATCCGTCACATCCGCAAATATTCTAGGCGATATCAGTATTCCGCTCGCGATCGGCATGGTCGCTGCAAAACGATCTGAATCCATTTACAAAACTTATGACCGTATCGCTTCGAAAGGCGGTCTGGCGTTGGATATTGCCAAAGGCAGGAACCTGTCAGCTGCGGGTCACGCAAAATTTAATATTATCAGAGAACAATTAAAAGGTCAGGGAGTGGACGAGGCGATTCTTGATCATCTTTATGAATTCCTGCGCCACGCCGATGATCTTTCGATTCAACGTATGCGGCCCTATGCGCTGGCAGATGGATTGGGCATATCGCGCCGCGCCATGTTGGAAGCCTATCTGCGCGCTACACGCGCCGGCATGTTGGATCTATATTGGGATTTGCTCTGCCCGGAGTGCCGTGGCGTAGCAGAGGATCATCAGCGTTTGAGTGATATCCATGCAATATCTCATTGCAATACCTGTCAGATCGATTTCAGGGCGAACTTTGATCATAATGTTGAAGTGATCTTCCGGCCCAATCCAGCGGTGCGCGCAGTGGATGCAACTGTGGAGTTTTGCGTGGGCAGTCCGCAGCGCCAGCCGCACATCGCCTTCTCGTTGATCGTTCCGCCGCATGAGGAATTACCTTTTTCAACCATGCTTAATGAAGGCCGTTATTCTTTTCGCGCATCCCCTATCCCCGGAGCACAGATCATGCTGGTAACCCAGGGCGGTTTTGAGAAAATCGACTTGCATGCGAGAGATAGCGGCTGGCCTGCCGGCGTAACTGAATTGGGACTCATGCCAACCATCCGTTTGATCAACGAGACCGATCAGGCATTGACCTTTGAACTGATGCGCACGATCTGGTCTGATCAGGCCGCGACAGCGGCAGACGTGACGACCCTGCAGGTATTCCGCGATCTATTTTCAAGCGAAGTCTTGCGCCCGGGGGAAGAGATCTCTGTCGGCGCAACCACCTTGATGTTCACCGATCTGCGAAATTCAACCAAACTTTATCGCGAGATCGGTGACGCGCCTGCTTTTGGACGTGTGCGTGAGCATTTTGAAATTTTGGAACAAGCCGTGGCTGCCGAGGGCGGTTCGATCGTCAAGACCATGGGCGATGCCATCATGGCCGCATTCCGCAGCCCGCTCTCGGCTGTGCGCGCCATCTGGACAGTTCAGAAACAAATTGCCGAGAGAGGCAGTCCGCCCCTCTCTTTAAAAGTTGGGATCCATAATGGTCCCTGCATTGTTGTTAATCTTAATGATAGATTGGATTATTTTGGATCCACAGTTAATATTGCCTCACGCCTGCCGAATTTTTCCCTGGGCGGTGAAGTGATATTTTCAGAGCCAATTCGCAATGACCAGGAAGTGATCGAATTTCTTGAAAAAAATGCGCCGCCCAATTCGCTAACCCGCTTCCAGGGCGATATTCGTGGATATGATCAACCCCTGGATCTGTGGCGGATTAAAATGCACGAAAATAAAAGCTGAAACAAGAAAGTCGAAACACCTTGAGGTTCTAAAATGCGGCTGCCAAAACATATCGGCATTATTCCAGATGGAAATAGAAGATGGGCAGATTTTAAAGGCATCCCTAGAATAAAAGGCTGGGATAAAGGCATTGACCCGGGTTACAGTCTTTTTAAATTGATCCAGAAAGCCGGAGTTGAAGAAGTAACCTATTATGGCTATACCATGGAGAATGCCAGACGACCGCTGATACAAAGAAATGCGATCATCAATGCCTGTATTCAGGGCGTTAAAATACTTTCCAAAGAGGACGCGAATTTACTGGTGGTCGGAAATACTGATTCGCGCATGTTTCCCAGGGAACTACTTCAATATACAACGGAACGAAAGAAGTTTGGCAAAGGCGGGATAAAGGTTAATTTTTTGGTGAATTACGGATGGGAATGGGATTTAAATAACCTGAAAAAAACAGATTCCAAGAATACAGGAATTATCAAGCACCTGAAGTCCGCTGAAATTTCGAAGATAGACCTGATCATTCGCTGGGGAGGCTGGAGCAGGCTAAGTGGGTTTCTGCCTGTTCAATCCATTTACGCCGACATATTTATCGTCGATGAATTCTGGCCAGATTTCAAACCTGCTCATCTCACCAAAGCATTGGAATGGTACTCAAAACAGGATATTACCCTTGGGGGGTAAAAGAATATATGTGTTCCCCCGGACTTAATGAATCACTTTATACAATAAAATATTAAAAATGCAGAAGGTGAGTAAGACTCACCTTCTGCATTTTGATTGAACTTACTCTTATAAAGTAAATTATTTGATGGGTTTCTTCGGCTTGCGATTCAATAATTTCCACAGACCCCAGAGGATCAGCGCCGGCGGGGCAAAGATGGGGACGATTACAACAAAAACCCAGATCAGAAAGTCTATGATTCCTTGATAAGCGTAGGTGACCGTCTTTTTGGCATTGTTGAAAGTTTCACCCGGTTGCCATACATTGGGTATGGGAGTGGGTGTGGGGGTTGCGATCAGCTCAGGCAATACAGGCTCAAAATTGACTGTGATCGTGGAGAACGCTGAACGATCCTCCAAATAATTCTTTTGCCCTTTGATCTGTGCGATTTGAGCCTCCACGCTGGCTAATTCCGCATTGATTCGCAGGGCTTCATCCACTGATTGCGCCTGATCGAGAAAGGACTTAATCCGGTCACGTGTAGCTTCAAGGCTGGTGACTTGTGATTGCAGGTCTACAAATTGGTTGGTTACATCTTCGCCCGAAGCAGATTCATCCAGGATTTTTACGGCCAGTCCCCGCAGGCGGCTGAGGGCGCGTTCAAATTGATCAACCGGCACGCCGATCGTGATGGTGGCGTATTTATAATTTTCACCGTCAAAATACGGTTGATACCATACCCGCGAACTGATGATGTATCCGCCCATGTCTCCGATCACCTGTGTGGCGCGGTCAATGGCGATGCTGGAATCTTCCACCAGCAGTTTGATCTCCCCATTTTTAATGATCATATGCGAGGCGGCAAAAGCGGCGCGCTCTGTCTCAGACGACGCTCCTCTATTGTTAATGGGCGCGGCGGAAAGATCCGAAGATGGAGCAGGCGCATCTTTCGCGGCATCAGTCTGACCAAAGCTTTCAACGGCGGGCTGCTCAAATGCAAGGATGGGTGCTTCCACAACGTATGCTTCAGTAGCCGCAGCGCCTCCGCAGGCGCTGAGAGTCATCATCCCCAACAACACAAACAAGACCAGTAAATTAATCCGTGTTTTCATCATTTTCTCCTTTTAAATTATAGTTAGCGTTATACAATAGACGAAGAAATGAATGGAAGGTTCCCCCAAAATAGACTGCCAAAGTTATTGCCAGCCCGCGGACTTCTGCCGGCACTTACGGCAAATCGCGCTCTGAAATCCGCGTTCCCGAAGTTAACTCTTCCAATAATTCAACTAATTTATTTCCGATCACTGCGCGGCTGAAATTCTCTTCTAAATATTTACGCCCCTTCAACCCCATGGCGCGGCTGAGCTCGGGGTTCCCTGCGAGCTTGAGAATCGCTTGGGCCATTTCTTCCGCATTGCCTGGCGTTGTAAAAATCCCGCAATCCGCAACTTCCACCACTTCACGGATCACGCCATCGATCGCGAGAACTACAGGCCGGGCGGCCGCCATGTAATCAAAAACCTTATTTGGATAGGTTGTTTTATATTCTTCGAGCGGCTTGAGAATTGCAATACACGCATCCGCACCCGCCAAGGCAGACGCCATTTCTATTTTTGGAATAGACGGCAGAAAGGTAATATTGGTTAACTTCATTTCGTTTGCCTGTGCCATTAACGCAGGCTTTTCTTTTCCATCGCCAAGTAAAACGATGTGAATATTTTTCATGTCCGCCAGAAAGCGGGCCGATTCTAAAATGATTTGAAGATCATTCGACATGCCATGCGCGCCCGCGTACAATGCAACAAATTTATTTTCCAATTTATTGAATTGGCGGAATGCCGTGCCGCTGTCAGTTGGATCAAACATGGACGGGTCTGCGCCGTTGGGAATTAATTCCACCCGCTGCGCTCCGCGGCTGATCACTGGCTGCAAAAACCCCGGGCTGTTGACCATCACCCGGTCAGCGCGGCGATACA
>JANODZ010000113.1:0-2966 GCA_031412935.1 Anaerolineales bacterium | reverse complement strand
GGCGGGTCGCCCCTACATCCCCTCACGCGGAGATGACTCATCATGAATCAGCCCCTCGCTCAACCAAAATACGTTTGCGTACATAACAACGCCGTAGGGGCGACCCGCCCATGCCGTGCGGACGTAATGATTCGCGAGGATTCCTTGCCCGACCATAACCTCTATAGACCCTGGCGGGTCGCCCCTACATTCCCCCTCACGCGGACATGTCTCACCACCAATCAGCCCCTCGCGCCCAATAAAAAACACTGGACATTCAGCCCAGTGTTTTCTCGTTCCATATCACGTACATATTATCTAGAGACTCTGTATGTGATTGGGTCAAAATGAAACTGCTGAGATACGTCACCTTCAACTTGGAAAAATGTACCACGACGCTCTTTTTGTTGAAGAGCAAAAACTCTATACAAGCAATAATTTTGGCTGTTCTGTTTTGAAAACTCTAGTTCATTCGCAGACATATAAAATGGAAAATTAGCCAAGCCAGTGGTAGTTTTTACCTCAATAAATTTTTCCTTCCCTTTAGGCGTAAACGAGAGAACATCGTACCCTGCGCCATCACCATATGCAATTGCAATATTAATAACTTTACTTGCCAATTCGTCAAGATGGTTTTGTAGCAGTATTTTTCTTTCGTAAGCAATAACAAGTTCCTCTCCCAACCTTCCTAAATCTGTTCTTTCATTGTCTTCCTTTTTGTAATCAACTTTTTTTGCCTTAAATGATCTTTTGTTCTCAGCGAATGGATTTTCGCCAATATTAGGTGCATCAATTTGGGTGATACCTTCTAGAGCAGTTTGCGCTTCGATATTTACAAGTTCTAATCCAGATTTAAAACCATCATAAAAAGCACATACGGCGCATTTGTGGCGACCTGTTCCTGCCTGCGACTCAGGTAATTGTAAGAGAAAGTATTCGGGGGCAGCTTTCCCATGTTTACACTGAACAGGAAAAATAGGCACATCACTTAAGTTTGTACTTTGGATACCCATCCTCAATCCACCTTGATAAGCACAAACTACGCATTTATGCCTTTCAATCCCTGCTTGTGAATCTGGAAGAGTTCTTAGTGTTTCTACAGGAGAAAAATTTCCATGTTGACAGTTTTCCATATCGTCAAGCCTCCAATCTATTTCTTAACCCAGTGATAATTAATTATCAACAATTCCGTTATTTTTCCGCGTCCATCTGCCTTACTGTTAATTGCTCTACTTGCTTGTATTTCATAAAGAAAGAAATCTTTGTAAAGTTCTCTGATAAGTGGCGCATCTGAATTACTCAACATAACAAAGCATCCACGATTTGCCAATTCCTTGTATGTTTTTGCTAAATCTCTTTGCTCATTCTCTCCAAAACCATTTACTGTGTACGATGTAAAGCTAGAAGTCTTACTGAGTGGTTGATAAGGAGGATCAAAATAAATAAAATCTGTTGTCTTTGCTTTACTCAAAACTGAGTGAAACTCACCATGAGAAATTTTCGCGTTTTTCAAAGCGGCACTTGCAGAACGCAGAGCTTCTTCATCACAAATTGCTGGGTTTTTATATCTCCCAAATGGAACATTGAATCCACCTTTACTATTCACGCGGTAAAGACCATTGAAACAGGTCTTATTCAAATAGATAAACCGCGCGGCTCTTTCTATTGGAGATAAATCGGCAGGATTTTGGGCACGTACTTCATAAAAATAGTCATGCTCGTTCTTGTGTGGTTTTAATGCCTTAATTAATTTTTCAACATTGTTTTTTACAGTCTCATAAAGTTCAACAAGATCTTTGTTAGTATCTGATAAATAAGACTTTGGGTGTTGTAAATGGAAAAATACAGCGCCACCACCTAGAAAGGGTTCAAAATATCTATTTATCTGGTCTTTTGGCGGGAAAAGTTTCGCCATTTCTGGCAGAAGTTGTGATTTACCGCCAGCCCATTTAATAAAAGGTCTTGCTTTTACACGTGAACCTGGAAAATCCAAGGCGTAGCCCATTTGAGGCTCTGAAAATTTTAATAACTTAACTTTTTTTGCAGACATGATTTAATAAGTCCATCAACTTGGATTTTTTAGTAATTGAAAATTGATTATTCTTCGCCAAACAAACTTGAAATAGATACTTTCAGAGCTTTTGCAAATAATTGAACTTCTGTGTCCAATACTTGTCTTTCGCCCCGTTCAATTTTAGAAATGAGAAAACGGTCAACTTGCCATCCAACCATTTCAAGTCGAATTGCAAGTTGGTCTTGCGTTATTCCTAATTTTTCCCGAATCTCTTTGATATTGTTACCAACAACATTTTTCATGGTGTGATGATTATAAGGATCAAAAAAAAAGGATGTGACCGTCAGCGGTCACATCCTATAATTGGTCAATCTTTTTATTTTCTACAACTCAAAATCTTCGTGATTCACTAAAATCCCAACTCCTTCATATTCTCCGCTTCGCTCTTCTTCTTCCCTCCCCCTCCCAGCAACTCCTTCCAAAACGCATCATCATACCTGCGTGACTTGACAGGCAGCGGCATCGGTACACCCCAGCCCAACAGCAGAACTTCCTCTTTCGGTTGCAGTCGCGCCAGCATACCGCGCAGAGCGTCGCGCCCAGATAAACCCGATAATACGGCTTGAATATCCAGGTCATCGCCGAGCCAGCCGCTGATGCGCGTTCCCAACTGGCTCATCACCTCGTCATAAATTTGCGACGGGCGTTGGTCCACGATCAGCAGGGTCACGTAATATTTGCGCAGTTCGCGCGCGATGGTCGCGAAGGTCGTCTGCGCCGCCATCTCACGGTTGAGCAATTTATGCGCCTCCTCCACCACAATAATTATCTGCCTTGGTTCCGCTTTGCCATGTGTCCTGAATTCATTGGTCTTCTTCTCCCACGCCGCGCGGATCTTGCGCGTCAGCAAATTTGACACGAGCAGATAATCCAGGTCGCTTTCATGTTCGCCATACGAAAGCACCACATGCGA
>JANODZ010000112.1:0-11663 GCA_031412935.1 Anaerolineales bacterium | reverse complement strand
CATACTCACGAATAATTATTTCTTCAGTGCAGACAGCAAATCTTTTGTCACTTGCTCAACCGCCTGTGCGCCATTTAATTCGATCAATTTTCCGCGCTTGCGATAATATTCCACAAGCGGCATGGTTTGTTCGAGATAGACATGTATTCTGACCGCTATTGTCTCTATCTTGTCATCTTCCCGTTGATATAACTCAGATCCATCAAAATCGCATATGCCGGTCTGTATCGGCATATTAAACTGCTGATGATAGATATGACCCTGAGCCCGGCATGTCCAACGACCACTGATGCGTCCAATGAGAATTGACTCGGGGGCGGTAATATAAGGAACCGCATTCACCTGCCCATTGAATTCAACGAGCATTATTTCTAGCGCATCAGCCTGTGCCGGGGTGCGTGGAAATCCGTCTAAGATCGCACCCTGCTTACAGTCGGGGCGGTTGAGCCGTTCGCGGATCATGCTAATGGTCACGTCATCCGGCACTAATTCGCCTTTATCCATAAAGGATTTGGCGAGTTTGCCGAGGGCTGTCTGATTTTTAAGGTTCTCGCGAAAAAGGTCCCCGGAAGAGACGTGCGCAAGGTTTTTGGTTTCAGCCAATATCTTGGCTTGTGTTCCTTTACCTACCCCAGGAGGGCCAAGTATGACGATAAAGACCGCCATGAAATCTCCTTAGCGGACAAGCAGGGAATCTTTATAACCGTGCAATTTGAGTTCAGCATCAATATTCTGGAAGGTATCACGAACAACACCCACCACAATGAGCAAACCCGAGGATGTAATAAGGAATAAACCCGTCTGAGCGCTGGCAGCATTCAAGCTAAACGCCTTTAGCAATAAACCAATTAGAAATGGCATGATCGCGACCGCGCCAAGGAAAACAGCGCCAACCAAGGTAATGCGCCGCTGAACGGTGCTCAAATATTTTTGAGTAGGAGCTCCCGTATGAACACCGGGGACAGTAGCGCCAGCTTTCTTTAAATTCTCGCCATAATTCTGTTGATCGAATAAAACAGAGGTATAGAAGAATGTAAAAACTACAACCATAATGAAATAAGTTAACCAGTAACCCCAGTTAGCAGTGCCTGTATTTCCAAAGAAGTCCCGCACTCCACTAAAGAAACCCGCAACTCCAGCATTTTCACTAAGTAAAAAATAACTTGCCAGGATCGTGGGAAATTGCAGAATTGCACCCGCAAAGATCAAAGGGATCATGCCGGATAAGTTCACCATCAAAGGCAGTGTGCCTTTCACAGGCATGGACATGCGATTGCCCATCCGCCGACCTGGGTACATCACCGGTACGTTACGACGGCCCTGCTGTACATAGACAATTGCAAACACAGTCAAGACAATAATCACAACTGTGAATAAGAACATAAAGAGACGTGTATCGGCGTCAGAAAGGAGGGAAACTAAATTTGAGGGTATTTGTGAAACAATACCGGCGAATATTATGAGCGACAAACCTTGCCCGCGAATACCGTATTCTGAGATCAATTCACCCAGCCAAATGGCAAACATGGTTCCCGCTGTCATTGCCAGGAGCACGGTCAATGAGGAGAGCCAAAGTTCGGCATTAAAACCAAATGGAAGGATCGCCTGCCCAATTTGTGAACTTAAGGATAACGAGTTAAAGATATTGATCTGACCAATTGCAGAAAGCGCAGCCATGGGTACGGCAAGGTAGTAGGTCCATTTTTCCTGCCATTTTCGCGCTTCGCGTGGATCCTCTTCCATTCTACGCTGCAATGCGGGAATGATCGGAATCAACAACTGCAGAATGATCTGCGCGGTAATGTATGGATAGACACCCATTGAAAGCAATGAGAAGTTGGAGACTGTCCCACCAGAAAGCAGGTCTAGAAATCCGAGGAAATTTCCACCGGCGGCTTCTGAATTGCGGAATGCTGCCAGAACTTCAAAATTAACTCCGGGTGCGGGTACATTTGCCGCGAGTCTATAAATTGACAATATCACAAAGGTGATAATCAACTTTCGCCGAATGTCTTCCGATTTCCAAAGGTAATGCCAACCTGAAAAAGCGTTTTTCATGCAAAGTTCCTTGTTATAGGGTTTAGGCGATCAACTCAACCGAGCCGCCGGCCTTTTCGATCTTGGCTTTTGCTCCCTCGGTAACGCGATGCACACGTACTTTTAGGGCAACAGTCAACTCACCACGTCCAAGCACAACCGTCGGGTTGCGTGAATCACGTAATAAATGCGCCTCTTTGAGGGCTTCAGGTGTAACATCCGCATTGGCTTTAAAAACCTGCGCTAGTTGATCCAGGTTTACCTCATTATAGAAAACCTGATTGGGCGGGGTAAATCCTTCACCGCGAATGAATGGCAGACGGCGGAAGAACGGCAAGTTACCACCCTGACGATAAGCGTGACCGCCTTCACCAGAACGTGAACCCTGACCCTTGGTACCGCGGCCTGCAGTTTTACCTTGCCCGGCTGAAATACCGCGGCCTACGCGCTTTCTTTTCTTTTTTGACCCAAGATTGGGTACGAGATCGTGAAGTTTCATTTTCTACCTACTCTTCGATCTTGAGCAAATGGATGATTTTATTTACCATCCCGCGCAAGGCGGGTGTATCTTTATGCTCAACAGTTTGATGTAAACGGCGCAACCCCAGCGCTTTGACAGTGGCCTTTTGATCCTTTGGAAAACCAATATCACTTTTGACCCAGGTCACGCGCAGAGTCTTCCCAGTAATTTCTTTTTTAGGCATGTTGTTTCCTCCGTTCCCAGAACGGCATCAACTCTTCCACGCGTTTACCACGGCGAGCCGCTTCAAGGGCGGGTGAACGCAAACCATCCAGGGCTCCAAAAGTTGCCATAACCACGTTCAGAACATTTGCGCTTCCCATGGATTTTGTGAGAATATCACGAATACCAGCCAGTTCCAATACCGCACGGACACCACCGGCTGCGATCACTCCCGTACCAGCAGATGCGGGTTTGAGAAAGACTTTTGCACCGGCAACTTTGCCCAGTGATTCATGGGGAATGGTTGTATTAGACACATTAATGATCCGTAAATCCTTACGGGCACGCTCTGAAGCCTTACGCATTGCATCGGGAACGGCATTTGCCTTCCCGACACCCATGCCAATTGTGCCTTTTTTATCGCCAACAACAACGGTTACTCGGAATCTAAAGCGGCGCCCACCTTTGACGACTTTCGAAACACGGGCGATCTCGATCACTCGTTCTTCAAAACCGTCCTGTACCTCAAACTGTTGCTGTTTTTCAAATTTCTTTTCTGCCATAACTTTCTCCATGGTGTAACTGTCTAACCGTTACAAATCACCTAGAATTGCAAGCCGCCTTCACGCGCACCGTCAGCCAAAGCTTTCACGCGCCCGACATAACGGAAACCGCCGCGGTCAAACACAACGGACAATATCCCTTTGGATTTTGCACGCTCAGCCACCGCCTGTCCAATGACCTTAGCTTGTTCGGTTTTCTTCATACCCTTCATTTTCTCACGCAGATCTTTATCAACTGTAGAAGCAGAGATCAGGGTATTGCCTTCACTATCATCTATGATCTGGGCATAAATCCCAGTGATGCTTTTGAATACATTTAAACGCGGGCGGCTGGTAGTGCCCGCCACCAGCTTGCGTACGCGCACGTGGCGTCGTATACGAGCGATAGATCGAGTCTTCTTCTTAGCCATGGCTTACTTGGCTCCTTTTCCGGCTTTGCCGGCTTTATGACGAACACGTTCACCCAGATAACGCAAACCCTTTCCGTGATAGGGTTCAGGCGGACGTACCTTGCGAATATTCGCAGCAATCTGACCAACCAATTCTTTATCGAAGCCCATAATCTTGATCTGACGAGTCTTCGCATCCGTTTCAAAGTTCACACCGGCTGGGGGTTCCATCTTCACCGGGTGTGAATAACCGACAAAGAGGGCGAGGTTTTTCCCTTCCATTTCAGCGCGGTATCCCACGCCTTCCACCTGGAGGATGACTTCAAAACCCTTATTTACACCGTGGATCATATTCGCGAGCACGGCGCGTGTAGTGCCATGCAGGGCGCGTTCTGCGGGTTCTTCCGAATTTCGGGTAATATTTATTTGATTACGCTCCGCGTCCATCTTGATACCTATCAAACGGGAAAATGATCTTTTCAATTCGCCCTTTGGACCCTTTACGTGAACATCAAAACCACTCACGCTCACCTGCACGCCACTGGGAATATCTACTGGCAAACGACCAATTCTAGACACAGTAAACCTCCTACCAGACCTTGCAAATGATCTCGCCGCCAACGCCCAACTGTCGAGCGCGTACGCCGGTCATGACACCTTTGGGTGTGGAGATAATGGCAACGCCAATACCTGAAAGCACCCAGGGAATGTCTGTCTTTTTGGTGTAGATGCGGCGGCCTGGTTTGCTGACACGTTCCAAACCAGAAAGCACAGCGCGACGCTGGCGGCGTTCGCCAACATATTTAAGCTTCACGCGCAAAACCTTTTGTACCTCGCGCTCACCTTCCACCACTTCGTAGCCTTCGAGAAAGCCTTCATCTTTTAGGATTTTGGCGATCTCTACTTTAATCTTTGAGTTGGGCATTGCAACCTGAGCATGGCCTGCGAGCACAGCGTTACGAATGCGAGTCAACATATCAGCGATCGGATCAGTGAATGACATGATCTACCTCCACCTGGGCTACCAGGACGCCTTAATGACGCCAGGGATTTTGCCCGTCAATGCTAATTCACGGAAGCAAATACGACATAAGCCGAAGCGGCGAATAAAGCCGCGTGGGCGTCCACAACGCTGACAACGATTCCGCACCTGAACAGCATGTTTGCGGCGCAGTTCGCGATATTGCATACATTTCTTTGCCATAGGTTAAGCTTCCTTCTTGCTACTGAACGGCATACCGAGCAATGTTAATAATGCGCGTGCCTGATCATCATTTTTTGCGGAAGTCACGATGGTGACTTCCATACCGCGCAATTTGTCAATTTTGTCATACTCGATCTCGGGGAAAACCAACTGATCCTTGATACCCAGTGTGTAATTTCCACGACCATCAAACGCATTCACCGAAACACCGCGAAAATCGCGCACACGGGGCAGGGCAATGTTTAAAAGGCGGTCTATGAAAGCCCACATGCGAGGTCCGCGTAAAGTTACCTTCGCTCCGATGAGGCGTCCTTCGCGTAATTTGAAGTTCGCAATACTTTTGCGTGCCTTCGTTTGTACAGGTTTCTGCGCAGCGATCTGCGTTAAGTCTGCTGTGGCGGCGTCGAGAACCTTCGGGTTATCCATCGCTTCACCCAGGCCGATATTGATTACGACCTTTTCAATCCGCGGAACCTGCATTACGTTCTTGAACGCGAACGATTTAAACAAGGCCGGAGCCACTTCTTTGGTATAGAGTTCTTGCATTCTATTCATCTTTATCTGCTCCGAGGCTTATTCAATCGTAGCCTGACAGTTCTTGCAAACCCGATGAGCGCCTTCATCGTCACGTTGCACACCGATGCGGGTCGGTTCACCACATTTGGGGCAAACCAACATCACGTTCGAGATATCCACCGGCCCTTCAAACTGAATGCGGCCAGGAGCCATTTTGCGGCCTGCCTGAGTCTGCGTTTGTTTCTGATGTTTGGTGCGGATATTCACGCCTTGCACAACCACGCGTCGGTCATCAAGGAACACATTAATAACCTCACCGCGCTTACCCTTGTCTTCAAGGGCTCCACTGATGACTTCCACGGTATCGCCTTTTCGAATCTTTATTCTCATTCTTTGCTCCTACAGCACTTCCGGGGCCAGCGACACAATCTTCATATAACCTTTATCGCGCAGTTCGCGCGCAACGGGTCCAAAGATACGTGTGCCCCTCGGGTTTTCGCCATCAGCATCCAGAATGACCGCGGCGTTATCATCAAAGCGGATGTATGAGCCATCTTCACGGCGCCATTCTTTCTTGCAACGCACGATCACTGCTTTTACAACTTCACTTTTCTTTACCGAACCTTGCGGCGCAGCAGCTTTCACCGTCGCAACCACCACATCACCAATCGCACCATACCTGCGCCTGGAGCCACCCAACACTTGAATGACGAGTATTTCACGCGCGCCGGTATTATCGGCAATTTTTAATCGAGACTCTTGCTGAATCATGGCTTATTCTCCCACGCCTTGATCAGCGGTGCGTGTCTCACGCTTGACAACGGCTTCAACCGCCCAGCGTTTATCACGTGATAGCGGACGGGTCTCGACAATCTCAACCTGGTCACCAATCTGACAGCCTATCTCGTCATGTGCTTTCACACGCGTGCTTGAAAACACCACCTTTTTATAAAGCGGATGACGATACTTGCGTGTGATTTCCACCACAACAGTTTTGGTCATTTTATTGCTGGTGACAACACCAGTCATACGACGACGATTATTCATTAAGCACCTTCCACAGCGGCATGCTGCGCATCTGTCTCGCGCAAGATCGTTTCCATGCGGGCGATGTTGCGGCGCAAGGTCCGCAAGTGACTGGTGTCGGTTAACTGACCATTCACCTGCTGAAAGCGCAATTTCATAAACTCATCGCGCGAATCTGTGATCTTTGTACGAATCTCTTCCGTTAGCATTTTGCGGACGTCAACTACTTTCATTGCCTTCATTATTTATTCTCCTCCTGGGTGACGGCCGACAACTTTGGTCTTAATGGAGAATTTATACTGCGCACTCTTCAAAGCCGCCACTGCAATTTCAGCGGACAAACCACCCACTTCAAACATGACGCGCCCAGGCTTGACCGGCGCAACATAGTATTCCACGTTCCCTTTACCGGAACCCATACGGGTTTCCGGCGGTTTATGAGTGAAGGGCTTGGCCGGGAAAATTCGAATCCAGACCTTGCCACGACGCTTCATCCCACGCACAATGGTGCGGCGCGCCGCCTCAATTTGCCGGGCTGTAATCCAGCCCGGTTCCAACGCCTGCAGGCCGTATTCGCCGAAGGAAACTTCCGCACCGCGGAGAGCTATACCTGTCATGCGACCGCGCATCTGCTTGCGCCACTTTACTCGTTTCGGCATCAACATATCAAAAACCTCATCTCAATGCGGCGTCGCGATTATCCTGCGCGCCACTTAATAATCTAATCGAAGCGCGCGGGATTATTCGCTAACGTACACGCCTTCTGTTGCTTCGACTTTTTCTTCCACATCAGGAACAACGTCGCCTTTATAAATCCAAACCCTGACACCCACTTGACCGTATTGGGTTGAGGCTTCGGTTTGCGCAAAATCTAGATTGGCGCGCAATGTTTGCAAAGGCACGCGGCCTTCACGCAGCCAGACATCACGAGACATTTCTGCGCCGCCTAAACGTCCACCGCACAGGATCTTAATCCCCTGAGCGCCCTGCTTGATGGCCTGCTGAATGGCGCGTTTCATTGCGCGGCGGTATGCAATACGACGTTCGAGTTGGTCGGCAATGTTCTTGGCAACCAGCATGGCGTCGGTATCGGGCGAGGTAATCTCTTTGATATCCAAATCGACTTTCTTGCCTACCAATGTTTCAAGCGCCTGGCGAATTTTTTTCACGCCTTCGCCCTTGCGTCCGATCAAAATACCGGGTTTGGCAGTATGAATTGAAATGCGAACTTTGCCGGGTGTGCGCTCCACGTCAATACGGGAAATACCGGCCTTGCCGTCTATGACAGCATCCGGCATTTGTTTGCGAAGTCCACGAACCTTTTCATCCGCAGCCGAACCGCCTTTTGAGAGTTTTCCAATTAATAAGTTCCGAATGGCAAAATCCTGATGCAATTGCTGGCGATAGGCGCTTCCTTCGGCAAACCAACGGCCTCCCCAAGGCTGATTGATCCCTAAACGAAAACCAATAGGATGTACTTTACGACCCATAAATTCTCCTTAAGCTGCGCGTCCGCGCTCGCGTAATATAACAGACACATGTGAACTACGGCGTAAAATCGGTTTGAAACGACCTCGCGCCCCAAAGCGTCTCCACTTGCGGGTAGGCGCTTCATCCGCTGTGATGGTGGCTACGTACAAGTCATCGCGGCTGACGCCAAAGTTTTCTTCAGCATTTGCGACCGCGGAGGCTACCAACTTAATCACTGGCAATGCGGCGCGCTTATTAACAAAGCGCAGGATATCCAAGGCTTCATTTGCACTTTTACCGCGCACCATATCGATTACGAGACGAACTTTCTGCGCAGAAAGAGAGAGGTTGTTAATTTTTGCATGAATATCACTCATATCACACTCTCCTTAGGCCGCAGCCGCTTTCTCGCTGGTTTGATGACCGCGGAATGTACGCGTCGGGGCGAATTCGCCTAAACGATGACCGACCATGTTTTCGGTAATGTAGATCGGTACATGACGGCGTCCATCGTGAACCGCGATCGTGTGTCCAACCATCTGAGGGAAAATCACAGACGGCCGACTCCAGGTGCGGATGACTTTCTTCAGGTTTTTTTGATTCATGGCCTCGATCCGTTTGAGAAGTTTAGTCTCAATAAATGGGCCTTTTTTCAGTGATCTTGACATATTTACGTACCTCGTCTAATTCCTAGCGGCTCGTCTTATTGCGACGACGCACGATGTACTGGTTGGTCTTCTTATTACGGCGGGTCTTTTTGCCGAGAGTGGGTTTACCCCAGGGACTTTTAGGCCCAGCAAGACCAATTGGCTGGCGGCCTTCACCACCCCCATGCGGATGGTCGCGTGGACTCATCGCGGAACCTCGAACAGTCGGACGAATGCCCAAGTGGCGTTTTCGACCGGCTTTACCCAGCTTGATGTTGCCATGATCAAGATTACCAACCTGGCCAATCGTTGCATAACAAACCTGATGGATGAGGCGAACTTCACCGGAGGGCATACGAATCTGGGCGAAGTCACCTTCTTTGGCGAGCAATTGGGCTGCCCCGCCGGCAGAACGAACCATTTGCGCGCCTTTGCCTGCCTTCATCTCTATATTATGGATCAAGGTACCGACAGGAATATTGCTAATTGGCAGAGCATTGCCCGGGCGGATCTCGGCAGTAGGACCAGACATAACCGTATCACCAACCTTTAGGTCTAACGGTGAAATGATATATCTTTTCTCGCCATCTGCATAAAAAAGAAGGGCAATGCGGGCGGTGCGATTCGGATCGTATTCAACTGCCGCTACTTTGGCAGGAATGCCGAGTTTCTCACGTTTGAAATCCACAATACGGATGAAGCGCCGAGCGCCGCCGCCGCGATGGCGGACTGTCACGCGGCCTTGAGCATTGCGGCCGCCGTGTCTTTGTCTATTGATCAACAAAGAACGTTCGGGCTTGCTCTTGGTAATCTCTTCAAAGGTATAACCGGTCATATCTCGCAAACCGGGAGTTACTGGTTTATATTTTTTAACTGCCATTATTGCACCCCTTCAAAAATCTCGAGAGGCTTGCTTCCCTCGGCGAGAGTCACAATAGCCTTTTTAAATGAAGCGCGGCGCACTAATAAACGGCGGCTCTTGGAGCGGCGTCCACGTTTTGCGGGCGCATTCATTATATTGACACGCGCCACGCTGACTTCGAACAGGGTTTCAATCGCATCTTTCACCATGCCGCGGGTCGCTTCTTGAGAGACAACAAAAACATACTGAGACAGCTTGCTTGATTGATAACTGGATTTTTCCGTTACCAAAGGACGAACGAGAACATCATAGATCGTGGTCATGTCTCTCTCCTATCCTAGGTGCGCCACGAGCGCATCAATTGTTTTGAGGGGCAGGACGACTTTGTCAAAAGTAAGCACGTCGCGTATATTCAAATAACTTGCGAGCAATACCTTGGCACTCTCAATATTAATGGCGGAGCGCATGACATTGTCGTAGTTCTGGTCTTTGACAGGCATCAACACCAAAACAGTGGAAGCGCCAACTAAATTTCCCAACATTTCAGCCATCAGGCGAGTCTTCGGCTCTTTGATATCAAAATCATCGACAACGATGATACCGGCTTCAGCAGCTTTGACGGATAAAACGGATCGAAGCGCCGCTTGACGCATTTTCTTGGGCATGCTTTGAGCATAGCTGCGAGGATGAGGCGTATGAATACGACCTCCACCCACCCACTGTGCCGCATTCGTCGAACCCGCGCGAGCGCGGCCGGTGCCTTTTTGCTTAAACGGCTTTCGACCACCGCCTCTGACCTCGGAACGAACTTTTGTCTGATGCGTACCGAGACGAGCATTTGCCATCTGGCGGGTATATGCCTGATGCATCAGATCTACATTTACAGGGGCTTCAAAAACATTCGCAGGCAATTCAACCTCACGAACCTTCTTGCCCTTCATATCAAGAACATCTACTTTCATGGTTATCTGGCTCCCGTTTCCTGCGCGCTTATTGCTTGCGCGCTTCCTTAATCATGACGAGACTGCCCTTGCCACCCGGAACTGCGCCATTAATGGCAAGCAAATTCCGTTCCGCATCCACCATGACGATCTTTATATTCTGAGCTGTGACGCGTTCGACGCCCATATGACCGGAGTTTCGGTGTCCTTTATAAACGCGGCCTGGCGTGGTGCCTGATCCACTGGAACCGGGCGCACGATTACGATCGGATGTACCATGAGTGGCATTCATGCCGTGGAAATGATAGCGTTTCACCACTCCGGCAAACCCCTTGCCCTTGCTGACACCGGTCACGTCCACCCGCTCGCCGACGGCAAACGCATCGACAACAGTCAACTTATCACCGACTTTTAATCCATGATCCTGGGCACGAAATTCGCGCAAATAGCGGACAGGGGAAATTTCATTGGCTTTTAAGTGACCTAATTGACCGCCCGTAAGACGCTTGGGATTTGCTTCGGCAAAGCCCAGTTGCACGGAGGAATAACCTTCCTTCTCCGGCACACGAACCTGGGTAACGTAACATGGCCCAGCTTCGATGAGTGTTACCGTAAAGGCAACACCGTGCTCATCGAAGATCTGGGTCATGCCAATCTTCTTTCCTATTAGCCCTTTTAACATACTCAATTTTCTCCTTCAGAAGATATTGACGAGACTGTCAGCCGGGGCAATGGCCGCATCATCTCCGTGCAGTGCAGTCAGAGGGTCGGTTGCGAAGCGGTTGTATCGGTTCTACAACCAGACCTACTCTTGCGCTGTCTCAAAATAATCCGTAACTGTTTACGGTTATTAAGTTAAATAAAACTAAATCTTAATCTCGATATCAACACCTGCGGGCAGGTTCAAGCGCATCAACATATCAATCGTTTTTGAATCGGGATCCAAAACATCGATCAATCGATTGTGCGTGCGGATCTCAAAGTGCTCATGTGAGTCCTTATCAATAAAAGCCGAGCGACGTATTGTAAAGCGTTCTATCTTACTTGGCAAGGGCACGGGACCAACAACTTGAGCACCGGTACGCTCGGCAGTTTCGACAATGCGTTTAGCAGATTGATCCAGAACACGATGATCATACGCCTTAAGACGGATACGGATTCTCTGTTTTGCCATCATAGCTCACCTATTCAATGATCTTGGTCACGACACCGGCGCCGACGGTCAGACCGCCTTCACGAATGGCGAACTTGGAACCCTGTTCGAGAGCGACAGGCACGATCAACTGGACGGTTAAGTTCACATTGTCTCCGGGCATGACCATTTCC
>JANODZ010000111.1:0-2513 GCA_031412935.1 Anaerolineales bacterium | reverse complement strand
GGTTTTTCGTCCATCCAATAGCACCTGGTATCTTTATGGGATTGGGCCATTTACATACGGCACCGTGGGCGATAAACCAGTAATTGGTGATTATGATGGCGATGGCAAGGCTGATATTACGATTTTCCGTCCATCCAATAGCACCTGGTATCTTTATGGGATTGGGCCAAGTGTATTTGGCATGGCAGGTGACATTCCTATAAAATGAGTTTCTTGAGAATGTCAGTAGTGAATATGATGTTAACTGAACATTTGGAAATGAAAGAACTGTTGGATATGTGAATGTAAGATTTCACTAAAATCGAGCAGTTGTAATATGCGTACGATTCATAATTAATAAGTATGTGGTATAAGACTTCTTTGATTATGACAAAATTGTCATAATCAAAGAAGTCCTTAGTCTTTTGTTGGATTTTTTATAATTTGGCAATTAACCAAAAATAGCCTGCCCAATCAATCCAATAATTTCCATTGTTTTCCGCGAAATCAAAAATTCACATTTCGCTTTGCCTAAGTAAATAAGACCTTTCAAAAACTGTAGTGCCGACACCAAAATTCATAATCCGCTTTTTCCCACCAGTCTTCATTAGATTCTGGTTGATCAAAGGTTTTCCAATTGTTGTGGGTTTGATTTTTCTACTTTGTCCCATGGAAGATTAGTCTTTGATAATCAAGATTGACCCTGCGAATAACCCCGGAGTATTCACCGACTACAGAAACATCTGTAAACCCAACACGAAGCATCATTTCTTCGATACATTGTTGATTAAAATTCCACCAAAAGCGTTTGGACCTTTTTTTATTTTCAGTCCCAAGAAAACGCATTAATGGGATGCTGCTTGCGTCTGGAAAAACATCCGAAGTAATTATTAGTTTGTTTTTACATAAGGGGGCAATTACATTCAAGGCTTGCAGAGGAGAAAATAAATGTAACAATATATCGCCAGCAAATACGATATCAAATTGTTGATTCCCAAGTAATTCTGGCGTCAAATCATAAACCGAAGAGAACACCCGTTTTACAGAGGATCTTAGTTGTGAATGGCAATAATCAAAGGGGCCCTTGAGATGGCGATAATATGTTTCTTCAATGGAGGAACTTTTATGATAAGCCTTAAGCAAGTCTATGGCTTCTTCTTGCTCGCCATGAATTATGTCCCAATCTAATAGGGAAGGGAGTTCAATAGCAGTAACTTCTGCGCCTCGACGTTCAAATTCAAACGAAAAAAAGCCAGTAGCTGCTCCGACATCAAGCACCTTCATTCCACTCATGTTTTCTGGAAATCGAAATGCCGCCAGGTCGCTTCGGAAATCATAGTCGCCTGGAGTTGCTATTCCGTTCCCTAAATCCACAGTGTGGTACCAATAAAAATTATTGATACCTGGCACATCTGAATCAGAGATATAGGAGTGAAATTTTTGAAAATCCTTCTCGTAATCAATTTTTGCCTGGTTCATTTTTGGGTCCCCTTCCACTTTTTCTTGATTTGATTGCGGCTTAAGTCCAGATATTAAACGTCTAGCAAAGCTATTGACACCTTCGTTGTCTAAAATATTAACGATTTTTTTGTAATAGCGCATAATCTTCTCCTTAAAGTAGGTGTATACTTGCTCCCGCCCATCTACCAAATTTAATCATTGCGAGCCGCTGTTCTTGCTTTTTGGCGGCGCGGCAACCTCGTTTTGAGTAGAAATGCTCCGTAAAACAGGATATCTCTTTGGGCTAAAGCCCTCGCATGATGTATATACGGTAGGGATAGTGTTATATAAATAATTATTATGATACCATACAGCAATGTATCTGGGATACATGAAAATACACCGTAATTTGACTATAGTATAATTATTTCTTAAAAGGAAATAAATTGGAATTGCCAATTAAACAAAAGACCAACAATCAAAAAAATAAGCTCTGGCAGCAGCGTCATCTTATTTTTCAATTAGTTTCCCAGGTTTCGTCACGACAACCCAATCGCCACGGCGCGTACCTCGTGGAGAATGGCGACTTCCCCGGATTCACCTCCGAGCAACGCCGCGCCGTCGCGCTGCTGATCCGCAGTCACCGCGGCGGTTTCCCGAACTTCGCGTTCGCGGCATTTTCCGAACCCATGGCCGGGCGACTGAAACGCTTGGCGGTCCTGCTGCGACTGGCGGTGATCTGCGAGCGAACCCGGACCGAAGCGGACTCACCCGCCGTGTCGATCGGCGTACGCGAAGACAGAATCGACGTCGTGATCAGCGCCGCTTGGCTCGCCGATCATGCCTTGTCGCGCTCCGAACTCGGATGGGAGCGCGAACGGCTCGCGACCGCGGGGCTCACGCTGACACTCAGCGCAAGTCGTTAGCGCAGTGGCGCATCAGCGGCCGGTGAGGTGCTGCGCGATGCGTTTGGCGAAGTACGTCAGGATGCCGTCCGCGCCCGCGCGTTTGATACACAACACCGATTCGAAGATCACCGCGTCGCTGAGCCAGCCGCGTTCGATTGCCGCCATGTGCATCGCGTATTCGCCGCT
>JANODZ010000110.1:0-3177 GCA_031412935.1 Anaerolineales bacterium | reverse complement strand
ATGGATTCAATCGTGAAGTATGCGCCCGCCAAACCCGCAAACATACCGCCAATGACCACGTTCGCGTAGCGCATTCTTACAACATTGATACCGACTGTATCCGCTGCGCGCGGATGTTCACCCACGGCGCGGGTGCGTAATCCCCAGCGGGTATTGAAGAGAATGTAATGAGTAACGAATACAAGGATGATGGCGGCCCAGGCGATGGGTTTTTGATCAAAGACGCGGTTGATGGCTGAAATGTTTTCCAGGCAGATATCTCCTCCCTTGCAGAGCGGGGCGAATATCTCTGTAATGGGAAGGTGAATTGCAGAAAACACGCCGGGCGAGCTGGGCACCGTGCCGCCAAAAAGGCTTGTCTCTCCGAAGAATAACTGGCGGTTAAGAAAGCCGGTCAGGCCCACAGCCAAAATATTGATGACCGTACCGCCGATAATTTGATCCACTTTGAAGGTAACAGAAAGCCAGGCAAGCAACAATCCGAGCAGCCCGCCGGTGAGTACGGCAATTATCGTGCCGCTGACGATGCAAGAAATTAATGTCCATCCATATACATTCGATAGATACATGGCAGTGAACCAGCCAAAAAATGCAGCTGTCAGCATCATGCCTTCAATGCCGATGTTGGTCACGCCGGCGCGTTCACTGAAGACGCCCGCAAGCGCGCCAAGTGTGAGCGGTGTTGCGACGGCAATTGTGGTTGCGAGCATGCTGGTGATGATCAACAACGGCCGCTGTTGTGTGTGCCCAACCAGCACCACTGCAGCAAAAAGAATTGTAATGATCAGGGTGATAAAACCAAAACGTTTCCAATCCATAATATTCTCCTAGCCTCCCCAACCGCGAGTAAGCACAACCCGTTCGCCTTTTATCTTAATACGATAGATATAACGCACGATCGCATCCGCTGCGACAAAGAGCAGAATAAGCGCCTGGATCATGGAGATCAGGTCGACAGGCAGTTGGGTCATAAATTGCATGCGGGTGGCGCCATTGCGCATGGCTGCAAACAGAAAAGAAGCCAGCACCACACCCAGCGGATTGGATTTCCCAAGCAACGCGATGGCAATTGCGTCATAACCATAGCCTGACGAGAAACCCAGCTCGTGGCGATAGTTCAACCCGGTCACTTCAATCGAACCGGCCAGTCCGGCCAAAATACCAGAAAGCAACATGGTAATGATGATGGTACGTTTTACATTAATGCCCGCATACTTTGCAGCGTCGGGGTTTAATCCCACCGTGCGAATCTCAAACCCGAGCGTGGTTTTGTTAAGCAGCCACCAAATTGCAAATGCAATGACCAACGCCAGAACGAATCCCCAATGTATACGCAAGCCTTCAAAGATTGGCGCAATGCGCGCGCTTTCCTCAATCAGGGGGGTGCGTGAGATTACGTTAAGCGGGCTCCTATCCTTCATTACACCACCCACCAAAAACGATGTCATGTTTAACGCGATATAGTTCATCATGATCGTATTGATCACTTCATGACCACCAGTATACGCTTTAAGCACTCCGACAATTGCCGCCCATAAGCCGCCCGCCAATGCCCCCGCGAGAATTGCCAACGGCAGGTGGATGTAGATCGGCAGATCAAAACCAAGCCATTCAGGAAGCGCGTATCCGATCAAGGCTGAAAAAACAGCGCCGAAGGCAAGTTGTCCTTCTGCACCAATATTAAATAATCCACCTTTAAACGCGAGAGCCACTGCCAACCCCGCAAATATATAAGGAGTGGACCAGATCGCTGTTTCACTTAAGGCTTTCTTTGAGCTAAATGCGCCTTGCAATAAGGCCTTGTAGGCCACAAACGGATCTCCCCCAACAAACATAATGATCAGTCCGCCGATCAATACAGCAGTAAAGATCGCCAGGAATGGAACCAAAACCGCATCTGAAATAGGTTTTAATACTTGCCCGGCTAATGATATTTTTTGTTTTTCTGGTTGCATGCTTGCTCCAGTAGAATGATGGGTAGCATTGATTATATCAAACAAGAGTTCCGCTAAAACAAAAATGGGAAAGAGGTTTACGCCTCTTTCCCATTTACTTACATGATCTATAACCTTACGGTTTTACTGGAGCGACACCGGTCTTGATCGAGCCGTCGATCAGAGCCGCGGCGATTTCTTCCATCTTGGCTTTAATTTCAGCGGAAACTTCGCCGTCCAAATCGTGGTACGGAGCGTAACCGCAATCACCGGAGACGTTACCATTTGCAAGACTGCCGTCTTTGGCAGCCGCGACCAATTTAGCAACACCAGGGACGATCAATTTCGTAGCGCTGGTGAGAAGGCGGGATTTTGCTTCGGGCAGGGTGTAGTATTGGTCAGCATCCACGCCAATGGCGTATATGCCTGCTTGAGCCGCAGCAACGACAGCGCCATTACCAGTCTTGCCGCCGCCGCCGAAGATCACGTCTGCACCGTTGTCGATCATCGAATTGGCGGTGGTAGCAGCCCATTCGGGATCAGTGAAGGTCTTATCGAAACCCACATCACTGTGATACACAACGAGGATTTCAATGTCGGGGTTGATGGAAAGAGCGCCGGCGCGATAGCCTTCACCAAACCGCCAAACGGGGGGGACCAGATCGGTGGCGAACACGCCGCCAATGGTGCCGCTCTTGCTCATCATTGCGGCGAGCGCGCCGACCAGGTAACCTGCATTATCTTCAGGGAAGACCAGGCCAGTCACGTTAGCGACATCGTCTGTGGTTTCTGGTGTATATTGCCAACCTTGGAACTGATCGACACCGATGAATTTAACATCGGGATAGGTCGCAGCCGCGGCAATTGTCGCTTCGCCGAGGGCGAAACCAACGGTCAGAATCACATCGTAGCCGGCATCACCGAACTGCGCGATGTTCTTGGCATAATCCTTGGCGTCGGTGGTTTCGATGTATTGAACGACATCAGCCACACCGTCGGTCTTGGACTTCTGAGCGCCACGTGGGTCACGCTCGGAAGCAGTTCGGAACCTTCGCGAGCCAGCGGGTTCGACGTATCGCGGCGGGGTGAAAGTTCCAGCTGGGTGCCGAAGACCACGGAACTGACCTTCACCGGGGCTTTTCTCAGGTCCGGTATGTTGATGTCAGTCTCGAAGGCGCCAAACGACCCGCCCTGGTTTTCTCGCATCACCACTTTCAACCGGTATTTTCCCGGGGGCAGAGTA
>JANODZ010000109.1:0-6089 GCA_031412935.1 Anaerolineales bacterium | reverse complement strand
TTTTCCAGGGATAATACAACCTTGGCATCCATTCGTTTTTCACCTCTATCTAAGATGAAGGGTCCCCCTAACCCTTCATCTTAGAAATTTACAAAACACTTCCTATTACGGTGCGAGTGTGGTGAAATCGCAGGTGATTGGATCCAATGCATCATTGATGATGTTGGGATGTTCGACACCTTGCAGCATCTTCTTAATCTGTTCGTAGGTAGCTACATCAAGAGCAGTTCCACCGATGGCGACAAAACCCTTGTAGGGATCTTCGCAGCTGGTGACGGTTGGGATCATGGAAGGATCCATATCCCCAGCGAAAACGCCGTATTCAGAAATTTCAACACCCGGCAGCGCTTTGATAGCGTTGGCAATACCCTGAGCATGGGCAGTGGATTGGGCAAGGAATACTTTAACATCAGGGTTAGCCGTAAAGATGTTCTCTGCGGCATTCTGACCAACAGGAAGACTATCGCCAGAAACATCCAAATGTGCAACAAGTTTTACCTTGGGGCAGATGTCAGTGATCGTGGAATAACCCTGATCGCGTAATTTCATGCCAACAGAGGCACTTGGGCCACCAACGATGGCAGTTTCAACACTGCCGTCAGCAGCATCCGGGTACTTGGCTTCAATGAAATCGCAAGCCATCTTGGCGACTTTCTGACCGTCTTCCAACTGGCTGGTGTGCATAATAGCATCGAAGGGCGCCAGTTTTTGAGGAGGAACACCCATGACCATGATACCTGCGGCTTTGGCTTCTTCAATAGCAGGGATTAGCTGATCAATCTCACCGGCTGCCATAACATACATGAAATCAGTTTTCATGGAGATGCAGTTCTCGATCTGGTCAAATTGTTGGTTCAAACCACCTTCGTCAGCGCCGTAAACGTTTACAGTCACGCCATCAGCTTTGAACTGTTCTGTAACGGAAGTAGCAACACCGTTCAAAAAAGGATTGGCGAGTGAAGGGATGATGTAGCAGACCGTTTTGCTCTTGATGTCAAAAGGCGATCCGGGTTGTGCAGGCACCATAGAAACAACCGTATCTTCAGCTGCGGTTGCCGCAGGAGCTTCAGTAGTAGCGGGCGCAGCAGTAGCGGCGGCAACGGGGGCTTCCGTGGCTTTTGGGGCACAGGCGGAAAGTAGGATTCCAACGATCATCATGATCGCCAGAAGGGTCGAAAGTGACTTTTTCATCTTCTTCTCCTTGTTCGTGGGTAGATTATGACCGTACGAGGTTTGGTCAGTTCTTAAAGGTTACATTCGTTTCCTCCCCATAGCAATTCAATCTTTGATACAATCTATTCCATAATGGAATAAGAGGATTTTATGGAAATAAAACAAGTCCAATATTTTCTTGCCGTGGCTGAGGCTGGCTCATTCAGTGTTGCTGCTGAAGATATATATATTTCCCAATCCTCTCTTTCCAAGCAGATCATTGCACTTGAGAAAGAATTAGATATTCAATTGTTTGACCGCAGCAAACGAAAAATATCCCTCACAGATGGCGGGAGGGTTTTTTATAAACATGCTCTCAAACTAAACGAAATCCATAAGGCACTGGTAGCCAATCTTGAAGAATACAGGAAAACAGCATCCTCACTATCGATTGTTGCCATTCCAGTCATTGCCCAATATGGGATCACATCTTATATTGCCCAATTTAAGAGCGCATATCCGAATATCAATTTCACATTGGAAGAACGGGAAGCTTCAACCATTTTGCCCGCCTTAAATAGCCACCAATATGATCTAGCTTTTGTTCGTGATTATGATATGGATACAAACCAGTATTCGAACCTGGAAATCTTTAGGGACAAGCTACTGGTTGCGGTATCAAACAAACATCGATTTGCAACACGAAAATCCATTTCCTTGGCAGAGCTTTCGGGTGAAAACTTCATTACGTATAATGAGGGCATTATAGTCCACGAGCTATCGGTGGAGGCATGCATAAAAGCGGGCTTTGAGCCCAGAGTTTTCTATACCAGCCTTCGCGGAGCAAGTATTATCGGACTGGTGGCATCTAACAGCGGTGTTGCATTAATGATGGAAAAGGTTCTTAAGTATTATGATCGGCACGATGTTGTCTCGATCCCTTTGGACGAGACCATTGAAAGCAAGATCGTTGTTGCTTATCTGAAAAACAAAAAACTTACCAAGTCTGCAAAGACCTTTATTAAATTTGTAGAAAAAATATTAGCAGGCAATTATCTTTTTGATAAGCAAAACTAATTTCGTGTTTAACGATTGGTTATGAATACTTTCTACTATAAAGATTTGAAAATATTCAACGAGCCCGATTTGCGAATTCCAACTCTCGAACATTGATGGGAAACGCAGACCTGCGCATCGCGGAGATCCACCAATTTTGCCAGCTGCAGGATGAGGGTCAGAGCTTGATGCGCTCGGCGATGAGTCAGCTGCAGTTATCCGCGCGGGCTTATGCACAGCACGATGTCATCGCATCCTGAAATTGTCCCGCACAATAGCGGATTTGGCGGGGAGGGATGAGATCCAATCCACACATCTGGCGGAGGCGCTGCAATATCGCCCGAAGATCATGATTGGGTAAGGGAAAATTCATTTGTGTGATATGAGGATTGCGTCTCAGTGGGATGAGAGTCCTTCGCCGAACAGGATAATTACAAAGGTTGCCTATCAAGTTTCGCATTTGATATAACGGGTATCTCCTTCTTTAAAAATTTCATCCCAAACAACCAGCGGGTCACATTCCAACGCCGCACGACTTCATAGGCGAGCAATGTCAAGCCAGTGGCAATTAAAGCGATCATTGGATATTTCACGATCACAGGGATGTTAGGCTGAATTACAAAATAACCGGTCACCACACTGAATGTCATGTGCAATAAATAAAATGGCATCGCTGCTTCACTTGCATAACGCAGCACATTGTTTGTGTAATTCAAGAAACGATGTCCCAACCCAAGCACAGCCAGGGTTAGTGCCCAGCGCCCCATTTGATACATCAAGCCAAGCACCATCCATTGCCATGTCCATTGCTCGTAACTCTCTATCGGCATCATCACATTGACCACAGACGCGAATATGCCATATGCCAACACAAGCCATGTCAGCTTATCAATGACTCCTTGAAAGCGTATATCGCTGGCGAGAACAAATCCATAAAAGAAGATCAAGAAATAATAAAGCGGATTCATAGCACCAAGGATTCCTGTCGCGGCAGCAAGTGTAAGCGGGATACCCAATAAGAGTAAGCCGAAGGGAGACTGAATGGCGGCTGCGAGAGCTTTAATTCTTTCTTTTCCCTTTTCTGAACGAAATGCTAGAAAGAGCGGCAACCCCACCAGCGAATAGACAAATAGATACAAGATGAACCATAAATGTGCAGGTGTAAATGCTCCATTCATTCCATCCAAATGGTTCAAGTCAATGTAGAAAAATCTAATATAGCCTTCCTGCAAAGAAAGTATGTTGCTATGCTGAATATATATTGTGAACGGGACAAAAGTCAGGATGCCAAAGATGAGCGGAACCAACAGGCGCAGGAAACGTTCGCGAATATATTGTCCTGCCGAGCGAATGCCAAGCGCGATATAAGTCGCTGCGCCAGAGATCATAAACAGCATGGGCATATGCCACATATGGATAAAGCCTGTAGCAATGGATAGTGTGGGGCTGTTAATTACATCCCTGATATACATGATCGTGTATGGTTGCAACACAAAAATCAAGGCGACATGGAAAGGAATTAGCAAAAGCACGCCTAGTACGCGCAACCAATCGAGATCATAACGACGTTCGGATGATAAAGTCATGATAACTCCTCTAATGGTATTGCTTCGATTGAATGGAACATACCCAGGATGGATCGCTTGCTGTCAAGCACCTTTATACCCGCTGACCGAACCAGATCCAATGGGTCTTGATTCCAGCGACATCCCGCATGCTCTTCATAGTGCTGATATTCGTGACGGTCTTGATATTTTGCAAGCCACGTCAAATTGCTATGACCATGTTCGAGAAGCAGGATCAAGCCATCGGGCCGGCAGACTCGTTTCATTTCCAGCAGCGCTTTTACCGGGTTCGGAAATGTGCATGTTGATAAAGTAGAGACCACTGTGTCGAAACTTCCATCAGGAAATTCAAGCTTCTCAGAATCCATCACTGCAAGGATCACATTCAGTCCATGTTCGATTGCGTTTTTGCGGGCCTGCTCCAGCATCTTTGAGCTGAGATCTACCGCTGTGATTTCACTATTGGGTGCAAACAATGAAAAGTTCTGCCCGGTTCCACACGCCACCTCCAGGATTTTGCCGGTTGCTTTCGACAACAATTTCTTCCTAAGACGGGCCACGCCCAGAATATGCTGGTCGAACCATATCTTTTTTTCGTACTGATTGGCGATCTCGTCGTATGCGTTTTGTACCTGATTCACCGTCATCTTTTCGCTGTCCGGTATGCGCTGTGGCTTGCAGGTCTTTCCTGTACTTGCGTTCATTATTTTCATGCCTACTCCTTTTTGTTATACTGTGTAACAATTGTTTCCATTGTAGCCAGCCTGGTTGACAAGTCAATAAGGGATCAGCAGTTGACGTAACATAAGTTATAGAAACCGATCATTTGTAACAAAAGGGATTGCCATGCCGAATAAAACTCCTCCCGTAAAGACTGACCCGCGTGTCCGTCGGACGCGCCGCCTGCTGCGTGATGCCCTGGTTTCATTGATCCTGGAAAAAGACTTCGCAGCAATCTCCATCAAGGAGATCACGGAACGCGCCGATGTAGCCTACATCACCTTTTTCAGGCATTATGAGAGTCTCGATCGGTTATTGATGGAAGTGTTGGATGAGGGCCTGAGTGGGTTATTGATTCATATTGAGACACTGGCGAATCAGTTTGAAACGTCCGCCCTTGAAACAGAAGGGAGGTTGATCTTTGAATATATCGAGCAAAAATCTGACCTCTTCCGTATCTTATTAAAGAGCCAAAGTGTAATACGTGTCCGCAAGAAAGTTGTGCAGAACATTGCCGTCATTTTCAAAAAATCCTGCATGCCTTTGGCCCGATTGGACAACCTGGTGACAGTCAATATTGCATCGAATCACATTGCTACATCTTTGCTTTCATTGATTGAGTGGTGGCTGGAAAATAACATGAATCCTTCGCCCTCAGAGATGGGAAGGGTCTATAAGAGTTTGATTATTGATTCAACGGTGGGAGCAGTGAGTTCTTTGTCAGCTGTATCGAGATAATATATGTTATCAAGCAAGGCGTTAGAAGAATTCCATGATGGATGATAAATTATCCTGCTGTTGTTGGGATTGCGGACTTTGCAGTGCCCCACCAACAATAGGATGACGACTTCGGAAATTGGGCTATATATCCCGCCTCCATCTGCTCGATCTGAAAGCCGCCTTGCACAATAAGAGATGGAATATCCCGGGTCAGATATAAACCCTGGAACAACCAATGGTGAACTGGTTCAAATTGTTTTTGCCAACGTTGTATTTTAGGATCGGGCGAGAGCCCGAGTTCAAAGAAGATGAGTTTGCCGCTTGGTTTCAAGACACGCACAATCCCTCGAATAGCATCCACGATGCCAGGAATTGTACATAATGTGAAGGTACTAACAACTGTATCGATACTGCCATCTTCCAAAGGGATGCGCTCCCCTGGCAGATCAATAAATTCGATATTCAGCTTTGTTTTGCGCTGTTGTCTTTCTGCAAGCCGAATCATTCCTGGGTTAGGTTCAAGTGCATAAAGCTTGTTTACTTTGGTGGAATTGTAATGAACGAAGTTTGCACCAGAACCCGCCCCGATCTCAAGAACTTTCCCTTGGGCTTGAGGAATGATCTGTTTACGAATTTTGCGGATGGGCAGCGGATCCCCCAAATTGTCTACAAGATATGGATAGATAAAGTCTTTATAGAAGGGCATTTGTCGCTTTTTGATGGTTGTGCTTTGCTGAAATCACCAGCCACACTTCCATTTCTCCTTTGCCTTTTACGTTCACAGTGCCGCGCGGCTTACACACAAATTCATCCTTGATTAACTCATAAGTAGGCTGCGTGATTTGAACAGCACCACCCAAACCATGCGACTCCATT
>JANODZ010000108.1:0-6267 GCA_031412935.1 Anaerolineales bacterium | reverse complement strand
GGCGCTTCGGGGTCATGCGGATGGGCTAGAAAAGATAATCCGCTTGCGCTTCGGACCTGATCGATAAGCAATTGCGGGTCTTTGGCGTAGGTGGCAAGTTCGCGCCCCGCGCCAAAAACAAGCAGGTGATTCTTCTGCGGATCACGCGCCTGATCATGCACTTCCTCGCCGATCAGCATCAGGACTTTTTTATTCTTCTCTTTATAATACCCCTCAAATCCAACCACCAGCACGTTATGGTCGGTTACGATCACCACATCCACGCCAGCCTCAAATGCCGCTTTGGCGATATCCTGGTGCGTTCCACTCCCGTCAGAGTAGCGCGTGTGCATATGTAAGTTGACAATTACTTCCATTTTCTCATCTTTCACACCTGCACTGGCGCGCGGCGCAAGTGTCCGATAACCCTCATGCTATTCGTTTGACGATTCACTTCTTGAACAGGTATAATCTGTCCGCTAATTTTAAGGAGGCACATTATATGGAAAAGTTTTTAGATTATGCACTGATTATAACCTCCGTGGGTTTGATCCTCGGCGTTATCTTGCAGAGCAAGGGCGCAGGATTAGGCGGTCTTACCGGAGCGGATACAGGCGGTGTATTTACTGCCCGCCGCGGCATTGAACGCATCCTCTTTTGGTTGACGATCGTGCTGGCGGTGATCTTTTTCGGGCTCGTGTTCACGATCATTATTATTGGTGGATAATAAAAACACAAGTCTTCCCAATTTCCAATTCAAATTATGAGAAAACTACGCTGGCAGATTTTGGTTGTCTCGGTCACCCTTGTGATAGTAGCTTTGCTGTTGCTTAGCCAAAAACCGATTGCGACTGACTTTTTGCCCGTTGCCGCACCTGGCGGTGTTTATACAGAAGGATTGGTCGGCTCTATGGGGCGGCTAAACCCCATGTTAGATTGGAATAACCCTGCGGATCGAGATATCAACCGCCTCATTTTTAGTGGATTGATGCGTTTTGACTCTCACGGCCTGCCTCAACCGGATCTAGCCGAAGCATGGGCCACTTCTGCGGATGGCGTGCTGTACAATTTTTCGATCAGGCCAAATGCAGTCTGGCATGACAGTCAACCTGTTACCAGTGATGACGTCATTTTTACGATTGAGATGATAAAAAGTCCGGGTTCTCTTTTCCCGCAGGATATCAAAGATTTGTGGTCTCAGATCATCATTAAGAGACTCGACGATAAAACAATTCAATTTAAACTGCCTGAACCCTTTGCTCCATTTTTAGATTACGTCACCTTTGGTATTTTACCAAAGCACCTTTTCGAATCGGTTCCAGCCGATCAGCTCTCTGTTACCCCATTGAATTTACAGCCGATTGGCACGGGACCTTATAAATTCGATAAACTCATAACCAGCGGCGGACAGATTACAGGTGTGGTGTTGAAGGTCAACGAGGATTATTACCTGCCGAAAGCCTTCATCGAGCAAATCGTTTTCCGTTTTTATCCAACCTCCGCCGCTGCATTTGATGCCTACCAACAAGGTGAAGTACTTGGTGTGAGCCAGCTTGGCAATGATGTTCTGGGAAAGGCATTAATGGAACCGGCCTTCGCCGTCCACACGGCCCGCTTGCCGCAATTGGGGTGGTGATATTGAATCTTAATAACCCGACTGTGCCTTTCCTGCAAAATGAAAAAATTCGGCGGGCGCTTTTATTGGGGGTGAATCGAAATCTGATTGTCTCGCATATTATGCAGGGACAAGCCATTATTGCTGATGGCCCGATCCTGCAGGGCTCATGGGCTTATTATAATGAGATCGAGCATTTTGATTATGACCCAGACGCTGCCTCAGCGTTATTAAAGAGCCAGGGATTTGTCATCCCAGCCAGCGGGGGAGATATCCGCGCAAAAGAGGGTCAATTCTTAACTTTTACTTTAATCCACCCTGAGGACACAATCCACACCCAGATCGCGCAATCGCTTCAAGCGGATTGGGCATTGATTGGCGTAAAAGTAGACTTGCAATCGGTTGCTTATGATTCAATGGTAAATGACTTTCTCACCCCGCGCAATTATCAAGCTGCATTGGCAGATCTAAATACTGCGCGTACTCCAGACCCTGACCCTTATCTTTTCTGGCATCAATCTGAAGCCACCAGCGGACAGAACTACTCGCAATGGGATAATCGCACAGCCAGCGAGTTTCTGGAATCTGCGCGTACCGAAGCGGATTTTTCTGCACGCGCCCGTTTATATCGTAATTTCCAGGTGCTGTTCACAAAAGATATGCCATCATTACCCTTGTATTACCCGGTCTATTCTTTTGGTGTGGATCTACAGGTACAAGGTGTGCAGGTGGCGCCGATGTATGACATCAGTGATCGGATCGCATTAATTACAGAATGGTATCTTGTTACAAAACGTACTTTGGGGCAAACCCCCCAGCCAACGGGAGTTCCGTAATAACGACTCAAGTCGTTATTACATTTACAGGTAATTTTCAAGGAGCGAATATGTCCGGCGCACAAAAAGCAATTGAATATGCCCGCAACAACCGCGAGCGTTTTACCTCTGATTTATCCGAATTTATAAAGATCGAATCCATTTCAACCGATGATGCATATAAAGCGCAGGTGTTAAAAGCTGCCGAGTGGGCCGCGGAACATTTACGCAAAATTGGAATTGAAAATATTAAACTCATGCCTACAGGCGGGCACCCTGTTGTGTATGGTGATTATTTGAAGAAACCCGGCGCGCCGACCGTCCTGATTTATGGACATTACGACGTGCAGCCCGTTGACCCGATTGAATTGTGGGAGACGCCGCCTTTTGATGCGACTATAAAAGATGATTATCTTTATGCGCGTGGCGGCTCTGACATGAAGGGACAGGTGATGGCAACCATGAATGCGGTTGAGTCTATTATGAAAACGGGCGGGTTCCCGCTAAACTTAAAGTTTATGCTTGAAGGTGAAGAGGAAATTGGCTCGATGAATATGGGTACGTTTTTACCCAAGCATAAGGATTTATTCAAAGCCGACTTTTGCTTGAACCCGGATGCGGGGATGATCTCTGCGGAGGAGCCCACCATCACCTATGGTTTGCGTGGACTCGCTTATTTTGAAGTCTATGTTTATGGACCTTCGCATGATTTGCACTCGGGGTTGTTTGGCGGAACGGTTCACAACCCCGCGCAGGCATTGGCTGAATTGATCGCCGGCATGCACGATGCAAATGGCACGATCACCCTGCCGGGCTTTTATGCTTCAGTTCGGGTCGTTACAGACCAGGAGCGTAAAGAGACTGCCAAATTACCCACAACACCTGAAAGTTTTTTAAAACAATCAGGCGCGCCTGAGCTTTGGGGAGAAAAGGAATATACGCCCGCGCTGCGTACAAGCGCGCGCCCTACATTGGAAATCAACGGCTTGCTCTCAGGTTGGACCGGCCCCGGTTCAAAAACAGTCCTACCCGCCAAAGCTATGGCTAAAATTTCCTGCCGCCTCGTCCCAGATCAAAACCCTTCTGAAGTGCACAAGCAATTGGTTCAATATATGCAGGAGCACGCCCCGAAGAGCGTTACCTGGGAAGTGAAATCTTTACACGATAGTCCCTGGGCGATCACCGATGTCAACACCAACGGTGTCCGCGCAATGGCCGCCGCAATGGAAACGGTTTGGGGAAAACCGCCTTTATATCACCGCGAGGGCGGCTCAATTGGTGTGGTTGCCATGCTCCAAAATATTTGTGGAATTGAATCCGGCCTCGTAGGCGGCGGTTTGCCCGATGACAACATCCACTCGCCGAATGAACGCATGCACCTGCCCACCTGGCACAAGAACATGGATGCGTTTATCCATTTCTTTTTCAATTTTTCAAAATAACCAATAGTAGGTCACGTTTGTAACGTGACTGCCGCGTTCAATAAGATGTCACGCTCAAAGCGTGACCTACATGGTTTTTTATAAAAGGACTTATTTAAAAAATGGAAGATAGAATTATCACCTATGGCGGACAGGCAGTAATTGAAGGCGTAATGATGCGCGGACAAAAAGCCTACGCCATTGCCATGCGCGCGCCCGATGGCACAATCGTGATACACACAGAAAAACTCGCAAATGTTTATCGTTCAGGCATTACCAGGATCCCATTTTTACGCGGCTCAATTCTTTTGTGGGATGCCCTCGGATTGGGAATGAATGCCCTCACGATTTCTGCGAACACCCAAACGGGTGTGGATGAAAAACTCGAAGGCCCGGCTCTTTACTTAACCCTGGGCTTGTCTCTAACCCTCGGCATTGGACTCTTCTTTTTGCTCCCCGCCGGCATAGGCGGCTTAGCCGAACATTATCTCGGCTGGTCTCCATGGTTGAATAATTTGACTGAAGGCATCATCCGCTTGCTGTTTTTGATAGGCTATATTTGGGCGATCAGTTTCATGCCCGACGTGAAGCGCCTCTTTATGTATCATGGTGCGGAACATAAAACGATCAATGCCTTCGAAGCCGGCGCAGAGTTGACCCCTGAAATTGTGGCGAACTACCCGATTGAACATGCGCGCTGCGGGACAGCCTTTTTGCTGACACTGGTTTTGCTTTCCATCCTTGTGTTTACCGCGCTGGGTCCCATGTCAATTTTTTGGCGGCTTGCCACCCGTATATTGTTTATCCCCATTTTGGCAGGCATCGCCATCGAATATATCCGCTGGACGGCGAATCATTTGAAAAATCCAATCGTTCAACTTTTGATCAAGCCGAATCTGGCATTGCAGCTCCTCACCACCCGCACCCCCGATCTCTCCATGCTCGAAGTGGCAATCCAGTCGTTTCAGGCCATGCGAAAGGCGGAGAGCGAAATAACAGCGTAGGGGATTCGGCGCCCAAAAGGCAGGCAAACGCCTGCCTTTTTTTATTTGTATCCAAATGAGATTTTGTATAATGATGGACATGAAACAACGAAGATCACGAATCAGACAAATAGTTTTTATCTCCCTTTTCGTAATTTGCGGATATTTTTTATACACCCGTGATCGTCCTGCTTTACTCCCGCTCAAGCGGGAGTTGTATGATGGCATAACCTATAAGCGCACGATCCGTTTATTTCCGCGGGCAATGGTGATTCACACCCTGATCATTGACACAAAGACAAAGGGACTTGGATTCTTTATCACGCCGCCTGACGAAGACTGGAAAAATCTGGAACATCCTGTTAGTGCGCGGACGACCTCTGCTTTTCTTGAAGAATTTGATTTGAAGATCGCCATTAACGGCGATGGCTTTCGGCCCTGGTGGTCGCGTGGTCCGCTGGATTATTATCCGCATGAGGGTGACGGCGTCACGCCTAACGGAATTACAGCTTCGAGGGGAAATTTGTATTCAACCGGCAATATCACGGAAGATTCCGATCCGATTCCGACACTGTACATCAGCAGAAGAAATGAGTTTGTATTCAATAATCCGCCGGGTAAAATTTTCAACGCGATTTCAGGCGACCGAATGTTGATCAAGGGAGGTCTGATCGTGGATGGACTCAATGACTCGATGCTTCATCCGCGCACTGCAATCGGAATCAATAACAATGGACGCTGGCTTTACTTTGTCATTGTAGACGGCCGTCAGCCATTTTATAGCCAGGGCGCAACCTATCAGGAGTTGGCTCAAATCCTGCTTGACCTCGGCGCAAATTACGCAATGGCTTTGGATGGAGGCGGTTCATCCGCGATGGTTATGGCAGGCGAGGATGGTAAATCAGTCCTCCTAAATTCGCCCATAGATCAATACATCCCCGGTCATGAGCGGCCAGTGGCGAACCATATTGGGATATTTGTGAAGTGACCCTTACGCACCCCCGTGATTCCCTGAGCGGAGCGAAGGGTCTCTGTGCTAGTTGTAGAGACCTTCGCTGTTGCTCACGGCGACACGCCCTAAAACGAACAAAAATGCGTAAGGTGAGTTATTAACTGACCTTACGCATTTTTCTTCGCGAAGCCTATTTTTTTATTCGGACTGCGGACTTTAGTCCGCTTCTTGCCGAAAACGCGGACTAAAGTCCGCAATCCAACTTTTTTGCGTAAGGTGAGTTATTAAATGAGAAAAACCACCCAATCCATATCTTCGGCTTTAGGAGGGAATAGCCGGGATTTGCTCCAATTTATAGCGTTGCTATTCTCTGCGTCCTTTAGTCACAATGCGGATCGGGGTGCCTAAAAAGCTATATTGAGCGCGGATCTGATTCTCAAGGTAGCGCAGATACGAGAAGTGCATTAACTTCGGCTCGTTGACATAGATCAGGAAGGTTGGC
>JANODZ010000107.1:0-2983 GCA_031412935.1 Anaerolineales bacterium | reverse complement strand
ATGGTATGTCAGCGCTGAAAAAGACCCGCGCGGACATATCCCAGTCAAAGGCTGGGCGCATGCCCTGGCCCATACCGCAGACTTAATGCTTGTGCTTGGGAAGAATCGAAATCTTGAAGAAAATGATTTGTGGAAAATCCTGAATACGATCTCAGAGAAAATTATCCATTCCACGAATTACATCTACATCCACGGTGAGGATGAGCGACTTGCAAATGCTGTAATAGAAACCCTTCGCCGCAATCTGCTTCCAATTGAAAAAGTGGCCGCCTGGACAAAATCCTTTAACGAGCATGACTGGAAAGGCACATACACAAATATTGAAAATAACCGTTCGTTCCAAAATACGAGAAATCTTCTGAGAAGCATTTATCTGGAGTTGAAACAAACCGAAGAAAGTATATCCGAACAAGATGAACTTGAAAAGATTTTTCTTGAGGCAATCAAAAATCTAGAACCTTATTAGCATTAATTCCTTTTTCCTTTTTCCTTTTTCCTTTTTCATCTTTCATCTTTCATCTTTCCCCCTCATCCTTTCCCATGAAAAAATACTGGTCCATCTTTCAGATCACACTCATCAACTCACTCGCCTACCCGGGCGAGCTGGTAGGGCGCAGTTTGATGATCATCCCCTTTATGTGGATTTTCTATCAGTTGTGGAAGGTCACCTTCAGCGCGGCTGGCGCAGACGCGGGCGCGATCAGCGGACTCACACTACGCGATACACTCTGGTATCTGATGCTGGCAGAGACGATTGAACTGGGTCGTCCGCCGATTGCGCGCACAATGTCTGAAAATGTCAAAGATGGTTCCATCGCGTACATTCTCAACAAGCCCTATGATTTTTTGCTTTATCAATTCAGCACTGCCATGGGCGAGACCATCTTCCGCGCCATGCTCAACGCTGTTTTTGGCGGATTAACGGTCTGGTGGCTGGTGGGCATGCCAAATCATCCAGAAGGATTTCTGATTGCCCTGCCTGCAATTCTCGGCGCGTGGGTTTTACATTTTTGCATCAACGCCATGATCGGTCTTTCTGCATTCGTGGTCGAGGATGTATCCGCCTTCACCTGGATCTATCAAAAGCTGGCCTTCATCTTCGGCGGCATGTTGATCCCGCTGGATTTTTATCCGCAGTGGCTGCAAACCCTTGCAAAATTTCTGCCCTTCTCCAGCGCGATCTATGGACCCTCCCGTTTATTTGTCACACCTACGGCGGAGTTCTTCATCAACGTGATGTCATTGCAGCTCGCCTGGATATTTGCATTGACCATTTTACTTACAGTCGTTTATCGCCGCGGGCTGACTCAGTTAACTGTGAATGGCGGATAACATGAAAGAGCTCAAGTTTCTGATCGCCATCTGGACTACAAATTTACAATCCGCCATGGAATATCGCGCCGCGTTCCTAACGCAAGTCATTGGCATGATGGCGAACAACTTTATTTATTTCGCTATTTGGATCATTTTCTTCGATAGATTCAAAGATGTGCGCGGCTGGGGCGTAAACGACATGTATGTCACATTCGGCGTATTGGCGTCCGCTTTCGGGCTCGTCAGCCTGCTCTTTGGCAACGCCTTCACCTTGAGTGATATCATCGCCAAAGGCCGCCTCGATTATTATCTCTCCCTGCCGCGCCCAGTTTTACTGCACACGATTGCCAGCCGAACCATTGCGAGCGGAATGGGTGATTTTATTTATGGATTTATCAGCTACGGACTCTCTGGATATTTCACCTGGGATGGGCTTGCGCGCTACGTTCTCGCCACGCTGTTAGCCGCCACTGTTTTCGCGTCATTCCTGATCCTGACGCAGAGTCTCGCGTTCTGGTTCGGCATGATGACCAATTTCAGCAGCCTCGCGCTCAACGCCATGTTAACCTTCGGCATTTACCCAATCACGTTATTCGATAGTTACGCCAAATTGATTTTATTCACGCTCATCCCCGCCGCGTTGATGGGCGCTGTGCCTGCCGAGTTTATCCGCGCTTTCTCGTGGGAATCTCTTGGTCAATTATTGTTAGGGGCAATCGGATTTCTCACTTTGGCAATTTTCATTTTCAACAGAGGATTGCGCCGTTACGAAAGCGGAAGCGCGATCCAGATAGAGGTATAAATGTCATCGAAGGAAATTCTTGCACAGGAGATGGAAGAGACCCGCGCAAGATTTATTGCGTTGGTCAACTCCATCCCGGAATCTGATTACTCCCTCCCCACCGAAAACCCAGACTGGAACGTTGGCGACATGTTGTTCCATATCACACTCGGACCGCCGACTCTTACATTTGAATCGTGGATGATCGCCAATGCACATGGGTTATTCCAATTTGCGATGAATTACGTCCCAGCGAAAATCCTTGAACGCATAAATGGACTCTACGCCCGTAAGGGCAAGCGAATCAATCCTCAGAGTTTGATAAGAGCCTATGAGGCTGGCCACACCAGGATCATGTCACGTTTGAAGCGGACGCGAGAAGAAGACCTCTCCAAATCAGCCGTATATCCCCCCGAGTTTGTGACTATGCTCTCAGGGGTGGTAACTCTCGAGCGTCTTTTCCATTATATAAAAGAGCATTTTGAGGGTCACGTGTCCCAGTTGAGACGCTGAGATTTCTCTGGTATAATTTTGCCCTTGACTGGACCTGCCCGACGGTAAACGCTGTGGGCATGGAGACCTGCATTATCTCAAAAGAAAGGAAGCATACGTCATGCCGCTTGGAAAAGAAATAAAGACCAAGGCGATCGAGGAGTACCATCGCCACGACAAGGATACCGGTTCGCCCGAAGTGCAAATCGCCATCCTGACCAACCGCATTACTCAACTGACCGAGCATTTGCAAAGCAATAAGCAGGATCAATCCTGCCGCCGCGGATTGCTAAAAATGGTCGGTCAACGCCGCCGATTGCTCACGTACTTGCGCTCAAGCAATTACAAGAACTATCTGAACGTAACCGAACGATTATCACTCCGCCGCAAGTAGTT
>JANODZ010000106.1:0-4654 GCA_031412935.1 Anaerolineales bacterium | reverse complement strand
CTTCATCTGCATCTCTCCTGGCTCTATTTTGCCATGATTTTTCCACTTCTCTCTGGTATGATTTTACGGGCTGGTTACCAAGAGAAGCTGCCAAACTGGATTACTCAGTAATTCAAGTGCAAATGAGTTTATTAGTTTAGTTAATCCAATCGCAATGAGAGTGTGCCCGAAGAATAAGGATGCCAAGGCAGTTGAAAAGCTCGATTTGGATGGATGTTCTTAAAATTGTATAGCGTAAAAAAAAGAGCCGATCAATTCGGCTCTTTTTTTACGCTATACATGCGGGGTGACTTTTGCCGCCAGCTTTTCTTTCGGTTGAAAGCCGGTCATGCGTTCCTTGATCTCGCCGCCTTTGAAAAGCATGAGGGTCGGAATACCCATGACGCCGTATTGCATCATGATGTTCGGATTCTGGTCTGCATCAAGTTTTACAACCTTGACCTTGCCTTCCCATTCACCGGCAAGTTGTTTTACGATGGGTTCGATCATTTTGCACGGCTGGCACCAGGTGGCTGTGAAATCCACGAGGACAGGCAGGGTGGCTCCGATCACTTCTTCTTGAAAATCTGATTCTGTTACATATTTTACTTCTGTCATGTTTGCCTCCACTGGCATAGACACCCTGTCTGTTTCCATTATTACGTTGACGCCTGAAATTTCACGTGATAAAATGCAATCCGCTTTAGAAAAAATGGGCGCGTAGCTCAATGGCAGAGCAGTAGCCTTTTAAGCTATTTGTTGAGGGTTCGACCCCCTCCGCGCTCACAAAAAAATCCTCCTACATGGGAGGACTTTTTTATTTTAAAATTTTACGATGTCGTTGCAAGAACGTCCTCGCAAAGACATATTCGCCATATATTTCTTGTTTTACTCATCTTCGTCTACTTCACCCAGCAGGTCATCGTCTTCATCAAGGGTCAACAAGTCGAACTTGTTCATTTCCTCGTTGAAATCTAAATTTTCAAGTGCGTCTTCCAGGAATTCGACCAGGTCTTCGTCTTCGGTATTCTCGATTAAGTTGAGCAGGTAGATGCGGGTTTCGTCACCGCCGATCTGCGAAAGCGACCAAATGGCTGCGCTGGCTACATCATCATCTTCCTCGTCATCTTCAAGCATTTGAAGCAGGATGGGGCTTGCTTCTTGAATGCCAAGTTCGCCGGCCGCTTCAACAGCTGCGAAGCGGATGCGTGGATCTTCATCGAGTAATCTGCCGATCACCTCTTCATTCCAGCGTTCGTCGTGGGAGCGCCCCATGGCGCGCAGTGCGCTTGCAACCCAGGCAGGGTCGGAGCGCTCAAAAGCGGATTCGATCAACGCGGCGATTTCGGGCCGGGATGAATAACTTAAGGCTTCGAGGGCGCGCTTGCGTAAAGTTGGATTGTCTTCGCTGCGGACAACGGAGATCAACGCATCCTCTATTTTGCCTTGTAATTCTTCTTTTAGTTTTTCCAATTCACCCAACAGGATGAATTCACCAAGCAAGGTGGTGGCTTCCATGCGCGGAGCGAGATCTGCGTCGTTTAAGAAAATTTCTATTAATGTGCGGCCAAGATTCGGGTCGTCTGCTTCGGCCAGCAGTCGAATGGCGCGCGCTCGCACTTCTCCATCTGCATCATCCAGCAGCGCGTAGCCAATGCCCTCGTAGGAGACGATGTTGTCCGTTTCGAGGTACGCTAATAAATGATCGAGCAGGAGCAGTTTGCGGGGCGCTTTAACGCTCGACCAAACATCCAAAAATAGCCGCAATGATTTTGGGTCGAGGTCTGAATAATGTTTCAGGTGGCTTTGTGGAATGTCCTTTTTGGAATCCAGTAAATGATCGAGCACATTTTTAAATGAAATTGTTTCTGCCATGATTATGGGGTTAGGATTTGTGCGGGGTTGACGAAATCCATTACGTTGACAAAGAGCATCAGCCCGATCAGCAGGAGCATGGCGATACCGTTGACTGTGTTTTCCCATTGGGCGGGGATGCGTTTACGAAAGAGGATCTCAGGCATTGTAAAGAGGATGCGTCCGCCATCAAGTGCGGGGATGGGGAAGAGGTTCATCACGCCGAGTGAGATGCTCAGGACGCCGATCAGGTTGAGGGTCCAGTTGCTGGCTTTGGGCGAGGGCTTATTTGCGCCGGCAGGGTTCGCGGCAATTTCCTGACGGGTGGATACATCTTCATTGACAGCCACATCGAACATATCAAAGATGCCTTTGAAGCCAATAAAGCGCGCATCTTCAGACGCGATTGCACCTTGAATCAGCGCAACCGGTAAATAGGCGATCGTGGCGGCTTGTATAGCTGTGACTGTGGCTCCGCCGCTGATGCTTTCAATAAAAGTAGCGGGGCGGGTTGGATAGGTAAGCCCAACTCCAAGCGCGCCTTCACTTTTTAATCTGCTGGATAAAGGAGTTGCTGTGAGCGTAATTTGTTTGCCTGCGCGCTTGATCAATAATTCAACCGGCTGATCTAGATTCGCGCGGATTATTTTGATGGCTGATTCTATTTCGCCAACATTTTCGCCGTTGATGGCAAGCAGAATATCTCCAGTTTGTAATCCCGCTTGTTGTGCAGGGGAGTTTTGTGTGACGCCGTCGATCTGCACGGCGCCAGGAACTGCCACGCCTTCAGATGCGATCAGAAATGAGAATACTACGACGGCAGTAAGCAAATTCATAAAGGGTCCTGCAAACAAAACCACAAGACGCTTCCACGGATTTGCCGAGGCGAGTCCGCCGGGAATGTTGGGATCATTCTCACCTTTGGGTCGAATGAATCCGCCCAGCAGCAGCGCATGAATTGTAAATTCAGTCCCCTGCCATTTAAAGAGCGTGGCAAGTTTATAAGAAGGTAATCCCAAACCAAACTCTTCCACTTCTATGCCTGCCCAGCGCGCGGCGATGAAGTGGCCCAGCTCATGTACAAAGATCATGCCGCCCAAGGCGAACAGGAAGATGATTAACGATACAAATCCAGATACCATTTTTTTTATCCTTTTTAATAAAGACTTAAATAAGTCTATTTGAAAATAGATTATAGCCTCAAATGGATTGACTAAAGTTAATGTTTTATTAGACGAATTACCCCGCCCCATTTCGCGCTGGGAGTTGATTCGGTTTCGATGGAAAAAGACCCCATCCCCAGATTGCGCCGATCATGCCGAAATTTTCAAAAAACACTTTCCTTTTCTTTGCGTCTTGGCGTCGTTGCGTTAAGAGACTGTTTCTTAAGTATGCTTGTTACGCAAAACAAGAGCTTTTACCACGGAGAGCACAGAGTCCACAGAGGCTTTTGTAGGGGTTTTCTCCGTGATCTTCGTGGTCTCTGTGGTAAAAAGCCTTTAAGAAACACTATCTAAGGCTTTATGTTTTTGCAGTAGAGTCATCTGTATAATCAGCGGATCAAATAATTTTCGCCGCGCCGCCAACTTTGGCAACCAACACATCGTTCACGCCGGGTAACTCGCGCAAACGCTTCTCCACTACTTTAGCAGAATCGCTCAAACAAATTACATGGACATTCGCCCCGGCGTCGACTGTGTATGCGACAGGTAGTCCGCCGGCGCGCCAGGTTCGTACTTCGTGAAAGATGCCAATGCTTGCAGACTGCCAATACATCAGCGGCGGATTGGAGGTCATCATGACGGAGTGCATGATGTCTGAGTCCTGTTCGATCAAGTTTGCAAATGCTTCAAAATCTTTATTAAGAATGGCATTACGGCAAAGATCCAGCCTGCGCGGAGTATCCCCCACACGCGCATTTTGCAGAGGACTCGTACCCGCGATGGCATGACCTTCGGTGGAACCTGTCTTTTTATGCGCTGCGTTAACAATCGCAATGCAATCCATTAAATCCCAATGTTCAGGCGGCGCAATTGATTCTGCAACTGAGTCATCGTCACCTGTGCCCATCTTCCATTCGACAAATCCGCTCGGGATGGAGCGGGATGCCGAACCCGAGCCGCGCCGCGCCAGCCGCGATAACTGCGCTTCGGACAGAGTCAGCCCCGCGGTGCAGGAGGATGCGAGCGCGAGTGCCGCAAACGCTGCCGCAGACGAGGCAATCCCTGCGCCTGCGGGAAAATTATTCGTGCTTAAAACTTCAGCGGGTTGATTTAAATTTGCCATTCCGCGCACAAGATCAAGGATGGACGAGACACGCTCAAGTCCCTTGCCTGTGACGGAATGATCGTTGATGACCAGTGAATCGCGTTGGGACGAGTTGAAAGTAACTGTAGTGCGTGTGTATAAGCCATCCAGATTCATAGAGATGGAACCGTTGACGGGCAGTCGCAAGTCATTGTCGCGGTTACCCCAATATTTAATGAAGGCGATATTTGGATGCGCGAGGGCTGTTGAGGTTGTCATGTGCCGAGTTTATCATGAAGAGGTCTGATGAGAATAATATTGAGAATTGCTGTTATTCGATAATGGCATGCACTATCTTGAAGATATGAATTGCTAAATAAGGGTTTTATGGAAACTTGAGGGATGCTGTCTGTAAAGTTATTTATTAAGTTTTTCAGCCCGCATTGAAAGACATTGTATAATCGAATTCATACATTGGCACTTGATATTCGACCTTGAGGCGGCTAAGCATGTCTGCAATAAAACAATTCTTTCAAACAAGAATCAAATTCGGCGATAATGCGATATCGGGATT
>JANODZ010000105.1:0-5473 GCA_031412935.1 Anaerolineales bacterium | reverse complement strand
GCTGCGTTGAATGTGACCGAGCCTACCTCCACGGGAATTGGAGGCGACATGTTCGCTTTGTATTTTGATGCGCGCACAAAACAAGTCACAGCGCTCAATGGATCAGGCCGCGCTCCTTCTGCGCTGACACTTGATCGGCTTAAGAAAGAGGGACTTCTCGCTGATGAATTGCCGCCATACCATGCTCATACGGTCACTGTCCCTGGTGCGTGTGCAGGTTGGTGTGACTTGATCAAAAAACACGGCTCGCTTTCAATGGCAGAGATTCTCGCACCCGCCATTCAACTTGCGGACGAAGGCTTCCCCGTTGCGCCGCTTACTTCTTATTATTGGTCACGCGGTGTAGACAGGCAATTGAAGTCTTCATTGAATGGACATGAATTAACAATTGATGGCCGCGGCCCAAAGGCTGGCGAAATTTTTCGCAACCCAGGGCTGGCGAAGACTCTGACCGTTGTTGCGCGGGAAAATAAACAAGGGTTCTATCAAGGCCAAATCGCAGAATCAATTGTCAGCGTGATTAAAGAGGCGGGTGGATGTTTATCAGATGTAGATTTGGCGGAACATGAATCCACTTGGGAAAATCCAATTTCAGTTAATTATCATGGATTGAAAGTCTATGAATGCCCGCCCAATGGACAAGGCATCACGGCATTGATTGCATTGAATATTTTGGAAGGTTTTGATTTAGCAGCGCTTGATTCATTATCGCCTGAAAAAATGCACTTGATGATCGAAGCCATGCGACTCGCCTTTGCAGATGCGCGTTGGTATGTGGCTGACCCTGCGTTTGCAAAAATCCCGATGGACGAATTGTTATCGAAAGAATATGCAAACGAAAGAAGAAAATTAATTAATTTGAAACGCGCAACGGTTGACCAAAAACGCGGCACGCCTGTGGCTACATCGAACACGGTGTATTTGAGCGTGGTGGATGGATTTGGAAATGCGTGTTCGTTCATCAACAGCAATTACATGGGATTTGGCACGGGCATTGTGCCGAAGGGTTGGGGATTCACTTTACAAAATCGCGGACATAACTTTAGCCTTGATGCAAATCATCCGAATTCACTTGCACCGAAAAAACGTCCGTATCATACGATTATCCCCGCCATGGTGACTCGACTCCCTTCTCCCGATTCTGGGAGAGGGGCTGGGGATGAGGGTGAATCTTTATATGCATCCTACGGCGTGATGGGCGGATTCATGCAGCCGCAAGGTCATGTGCAGGTGTTATCCGCATTGAAAGATGGGAATCTTGACCCGCAATCTGCATTAGATTTGCCAAGATTTTGTATTGATGTGGAAGAGTCAGGTGAAAAGGTTGCGATTGAAGAAGGCATGCCAAAAGAAACAATGGATGCTTTAGAAAAGATGGGGCATTCAATTTATGAAGTGAGTGGTTATAACCGTGCGTTGTTTGGAAGAGGTCAGGTGATTTTGCGAGATAATGAATCTGGTGTGTTGTCGGGCGGGAGTGATCCGCGTGCAGATGGGTGTGCGGGGAGTATTTAGTAGGGGCGGAGCATTGCTCCGCCCCTACTTTTTATTTTGCGGATTCTCTTCATCATCTGCCCATAGTGAGGGATTGGCTTCAATATAACGCCAGATATTATCCATTTCTTTTTCATTACGGATAATGTGTTCATAATAATTTCTTTGCCAAACACCTGTGGCATTAAGTTCTTTGTTTAATCGATAAGAGACGGCAGATTTATACGAGCGAACAATTGCACCCAAAGAACCAGGCTTGACATTGAATTTGTGTGGATTATTGTAGGGGCGCAGCATTGCTGCGCCCCTACCGTTGATAATGATAATTCCATGAACATGATTCGGCATAATTACATATGCACCCAATTCTACAAATGGAAAATGTTCGGGAATAGCACACCAACATTCATTTGCAATTTTTCCAAAATCATTCAACCTCATTTCTTCATTGATAATTTCACCAAACAAACGTTCCCGTCCGTGGACAACAATGGTGACGAAATATGCGCCTGCGGATGAATAATCATATCCCGCCAAGCGGATTGATCTTCGGTGATTTTTCTGAGGATCGAATTTCATAGCCGCTAATACCAATAAAACCCTCTCCCGCATTTTCTTCCCAAATACCCTGCATCCACCATCTTCCGCAACAACGGCGCGGGGCGATATTTATCTTCACCCAAATCGCGTTGCAAAACTTCCATAATAAATAACGCCACATCCAAGCCGATTAAATCCACCAATGCCAGCGGACTCATTCCTTATATCAAACCCGAATTTTGCAAAGCCCTATCTGACCATTCTTTTGCCTGAGTTGCTAACAAGATGCGTTGTGTTTTTTCTTTGTAAGCAGTTGCCCATGATTTTTGCCAAAGTGTAATTAGCCTTTGAGTTTGAACTAACTCAGCCGCAATTTCGCTTTCTGCATCTGCGGCGGTCCATTCGATCAGATGTTTTGCCTCATCTAACAAATCCGAGACAGTATTGGGCGTATTGGAGTTACGCGCATTTGATGAAATTTTCCCAAAGGTGGAAGCAAGGTTGCCGAGCCTTTTTTCTAATGGGTCGCTCATGAATCTTTGATAAAGTTTTTCTTTGTTGACCATTTAAGCGTTTCCTAAAATTTTTTGGGTTATTTCCTCAACCTGTTTGCGAATCGTTTCATCTTGTATCAAAATGCTGCGATTCCCAAGCCGCGGACGTATGTTAATCAAAGACTCGAATTCAATTCGTTGTTCAGCTGGATACCAGTTTGCACCCCATAGATCATCTTGCTCGCTTCCATTTTCTAATAATACAGATTCGCAATCAGCGTGCATTTCGCCTCCGCCAGTCAAAATGTGCAGACGAATATCCACTACGATTTTTATCATCGTTTCATATTCCTTAAGCATTTCCATCATTTGGGCTGGTGATGTTTTTTCTTTTAATATGACAACCATTAAGTCTCCAATTATTGATAATTATAAAACCCTTTTCCACTTTTTCTTCCCAAATACCCTGCATCCACCATCTTCCGCAACAACGGCGCGGGGCGATATTTATCTTCACCCAAATCGCGTTGTAACACTTCCATGATAAATAACACAACATCCAAGCCAATTAAATCCGCCAACGTCAGCGGACCCATCGGATGATTCATTCCCAACTTCATCACCGCATCAATCGCTTCAGGTGTGCCGACTCCATCTTGTAATGCAAAAATCGCTTCGTTGATCATCGGGCACAAGATTCTATTTGAGATAAATCCAGGAGAGTCGTTGGCTTCGACGGCTTCCTTGCCCATCACTTTGCATAATTCGAGCGTGGTTTTGAGAGTCTCTTCGCTGGTGGCAAGTCCTTTGATGACTTCCACCAGTTTCATCAACGGTACTGGATTCATGAAATGCATCCCGATGACTTTATCAGGTCGTTTGGTTTGCGCGGCAATTTTTGTAATTGAAATGGACGAAGTATTGCTGGCTAAAATTACACCTTCGCGTGCGACACGGTCTAACTCTTTGAAAATTTTGAATTTCAATTCCGGGTTTTCAGTTGCGGCTTCGATGATGAAATCCGCTTCTGTCGCGCTGTCATAGGATGACGCATATTTGATATTGTCTGCGCTTGATTTTTGTTCTTGATTAATGATTCCCTTTGCCAAAAGTTTTTCTGTGGACTTTCCAATTGCAGATTTGGCTTTGTCCAACGCCTCGTGTTGAACATCCATACATGTCACTTGATACCCAACAGTTGCAGTTACTTGAGCAATGCCGTTGCCCATGGTCCCAGCGCCGATGACAAAAATATGTTTTATCGTCATAGTATCTCCGATTTTTGTAAGTATAAATGTAGACAGGTAAACAAGTAGACAAGTAAAGATTGCTTACCTGTTTCTGTGTGTACTTGTTTACCTATTTACTTTTCTCACGCCAAATCAAATAATTATTTTTTATCTGCTCAATATGACCCGGAATGTGCCCGGAATAAATATTCAACCATTTCTCAAAAGTATAGGGTTCCTCATATTGAGGATGCTTGGCAGAACTCTTGAAAGCATCATCAGGCAGCCGTTTCAACAATTCATAGGTGGTCTTGCGCACCAGCCGCGTAGTCTCCAGCGCATCTTCCATACTGTGTTCGTGATACTTTAATGAGATTGCCCACTCATCTTGATCGTAGCCCATAAATGTACCGCCTGATCCAACCGCCAGTAATCGCGCACGCAATGCCGCATTTGATTCGCTATCCGCGATATGGATGATGACTTCATGCACGCTCCACTCTTTGGGTTCTGGCTTAAACAAAAGCGCCTCCTGCGGCACTTCCGCCAGCGCGGATTTCAACAAATCATATCCACGCCCATACAGTTCTATTTTTTCATTGCGCTCTTGTTTGTTCATTTTTTCTCCTTATTTTTATCGTCTTGTGCGGCGAGCTTCTGATTACGTTCTTGAATGGCTCCCAATAGGCGAGTCTGCTCAGCTTTTAATTCACGGTTTTCTTGTTCTGCGCGAGCCAAACGCATTGCGCCTGTTCGACCCAGTGAGCGGCCGCCTACTAAATCTACCAATAGAGCGAGCAGGTAGCCGATAAAACCGATTAATACGACCCACCACTGATTAATGAGGAATGCCGTAATGATGCTCATGCTCAACACGAGCCAGCCGTAAAAATCAAGTAAAAACCAAAATGGACGCGGTTGTTGCATGGTTATTGCTCCGCTGAAATGGAATTATAAATCGACTCAATACTGGCAGGATCACCTTTGAAGGTCTTGCCATTGGTGCGATTGGCTATTCTTAACATCAGGTCGGCTTCGGCGTCATCACCAAAGGCGATGGTGAATATTTTCGCGCCGCTGACGCTTTCTCCGCTGGGCAGGCAGTTGAACATTTGATTTTCGGTGATAGCGCTGGCAGTATCCTGTCCGTCTGAAAGCAGGACGATTCCATAAAGGCGTTTTTCGTTGGCTTGTTCGTGTATTACTTGTAAGCTGTTTATTTTTTCGGCAGCTCGGCAAACGCCGTAATAAAGCGGAGTGTTGCCATCGGCAAAAAGTCCGTTGAGTTTTTCTTCCAACTCCTCGCTCACATCTCCAGCGCGCCCGCCGCCAATTTCATAAACAACGCCTTCGCCGCCAAATACCATTAAATAAATTTCATCCTGAGGATCCAATCGTTTGATGAAACTTATCGAACTTTCAACCGCGCTTTTGATTTTATCGCCTTCCATACTTCCAGATATATCCAGCAGAAGGACAATGGAAGCCTTCTTTTTAGTTTGGTGGAAAACATCCTTGACAGCGGATGAAACTTCAGCAGACGGGCTTTGCAACGCTGGAATCGATTCAGTGGTGACTCGTGGATCGGTGCCGGCGTCAAGTGCCAGCGGGGCATGTAGCGGAATTGATGAGTCAACCGGGCGCAGGTAATACGTAATCGCCATCTCCTGTTGTTTTTTGTCGAGTAAATAATCCTTGAAAATTTCCGCACCTTCT
>JANODZ010000104.1:0-2218 GCA_031412935.1 Anaerolineales bacterium | reverse complement strand
CTCTCATCTGCCTTATCTGCGGATCAAAGTTATCATAATGAGAATTGCAGGCTGGACAGGGAGCGTCTGCGCCCAAATCCCACTGACTACACTCTCCTTCTTATCTTCTCAATCTTCATATGGCAGGTCCAACAACGAATTTCGCATTTTGAGATTTCTTCCAAAATTGCTCCGATTGAATATCCCAAATTGACCATGTTGGCTATAGTCATCTTTTTAACTCCTCTGACATGATCGAAGGTTAAGGAATCAAGATCAGAGTTATGACAATCAACACAAGGGTGAGACCTCTTGTATTCTTCAACGTATACTCTCGCCTCTTCCCTCTTCCTTAGTTGACGATCCCACTTATATGTCAACTCTTTTTCTTTGTTTCTTTGGTAATAATCCATGCGTTGCTCATTACGGCAGGGATTACAGCTTGAATGTTTTTTAATACCTCTGATACTCCAGGTGTAATCCTGTTCAGTTTTAGACAAACCACATTTTGAACATACTTTCACATTAACCTTCCGGTTCTGTCTCTATTCCATATTTTGGTAAAAACCGAATGTGATTTAAAATCAAAAGATCCAGATTTTTTAATCCAGATCTCTTCTTGGGTGGGCGACGGGGAATGATCCCGCAACCTCTTCCTCCACAGGGAAGCGCTCTGCCAATTGAGCTACGCCCACCATATGAGCGCTAACGCAACAATATAGTGCTCTGCCGTTGAGCTATACGCTCCATATTTACCCATCCTGACTGACAATCCAGGGAAGCGAGCGACATTATATCATTAGGATGAAGCGCTCGCAAGGATTTCACGAATCGTATCCACAGCCGCTTCGCGCTTAACTGTCACCTGCTCGCTAGTTAATAAGCTTTTAATCGCCACCTGATCATTCTCCGCTTCGTCAGGTCCAATCGTCAGCACAATTTTGATTTTCATCTTATCTGCAAACTTAAATTGTTTTTGCAGTTTAGCAGGTTCAGGAAATACCATCACATTCAAGCCGGCATTTCGTAATTCCGCGGTTAATTCTAATGATTTCATCCACATCGATTCGTCAAAGATTGTCACTAATATGGATGCAGGAGTGGGGATATATTCAGGCAGGAGGCCATTTTCCTGCAAGACAATTCCTGCCACCACGTCTCCCATTGCAAATCCGACGCCTGAAAGCGGTTGTCCGCCTACATCCGCAAGCAGATTGTCATAACGACCGCCGCCGAGAATTGAGCGCTTCAAGGAACCGCTATTTTCAAAGGCTTCGAAGACCGTGCCTGTGTAATAAAGGATACCGCGCATGATGTTTGGGTCAAATTTGACATATTCTTTTACACCCAACGCTTCGAGTGCGGCAAACAAGCGTACAAGTTCGTCACTTTTTTTCCATAGCTCAAAGTTGCCAAGAATATCCTTCAAGCCATCCACTTGTTTTTGATCTAAACCCAACTCAAGCGCGTATGTGTCCCATTTGGCAGGCTCCATCTTTGAGCGGCGATCTACGAGATTCGAAACTTCAAGCTTTTTTTCTGGAAGGATACCCAGCGCATCGAATTCAGAATCCATCAGACGCCGATTATTCACATAGATGGTGGCAAGTTGAGGGTTGAGTCCGACCGAGCGCAGGAATGTCGCGCCGACTGAGATCAGTTCCGCATCTGCTTCCGGCGAGTCGACTCCCAACATATCAATATTCCACTGAAAGAATTCGCGCGAGCGTCCCTTTTGCGGCTGTTCATAACGCCAAAATGGACCAAACGACCACCAACGAACGGGATAGGTTAATTCATTTTGTTTTGCCGCTATCATACGCGCGAGGCTGGGCTCAACTATCAAAATCGCAGGCCCGACTATTGTGCAGCTTTTTGGAATGTGGTAAACTGGAATGAAGTAGCTAAGCGTTTTTGACAAGTAACGCTAAAAAATTTACAGATGCCATTTCTAACTTGAAGTGGCATTTTTGTTTTGTATAAGTTATCCGTTATTTGCTATCCGTTTTTGTGTTACGATTTAAGGATAACTTTTAACATACTGTATTCAAACCATGTTCTCATTGACCAGTCTTTTTCCCTACAAGTTCGATAAGAAGTTTACCAAACCTGTAGCCTATTTCTCGATGGAGTTTGCCATTGATCAACCATTAAAAATTTATAGTGGAGGTTTGGGATTCCTGGCCGGCTCGCACATGCGCAGTGCTTACGAACTGAAGCAGAATATGATTGGTATTGG
>JANODZ010000103.1:0-2700 GCA_031412935.1 Anaerolineales bacterium | reverse complement strand
GATGTTGGGCCCTTTGTGACTATTACAAGGAAAGCAAAACAGCGCCAGGTTTTCACTCGACGTCGGGCCACCGTGCTTGTGGGTCAACGCGCCGAGCATCAGCGCGCCAATGCCCAAAGCTGCGATCCATTCTGTGCGACTCATTTGCGCGCGTGACTTGATGAACGAAACTGCCCATGCGATGGCAAATAACGTTAACGGCATCACAAGCATGTGCGCATGCAAGTCACTGTAAAGAAAGGTGAACAACGGGAATTCTGTGATCTCGTTGCCCGGTCCCGGCGGGATGACGCGGCTGGGATTCCAGTACCATTCTCCGCGGCCGATCGGCAGGGCCTGGCCAGTCATTACGAAGATACCCTGAAAAGCCCAGAACCATTTTTGTATGAGTGTTGCATCCGCGGGGATGATCCCGCCCGGCGCAGCAATCCGTTGGAAAGCCTGAAAGATCATTTGTATGGTGCCGAGATTGCCTATTAAAACCGCCATTACTGAAGCGGCCAGCCCCGTTACAAGTTGAAGGTTGAAAGTTTCAAGATGATTACTTTCAACTTTCAACTTATCACCTTCAACCAAATTAAATGCAACCCCAAACGCTCCAATCGCGATCAGTGCATACCAGGTTGGTAAAATAAAGTTGTATGCGATCGAAGGCACAATACCCAGTAATTTAACCGGCGTGCCAGCCAGCACAAAACCGTAATAGTAATAATTAATGTAACCGCCCGCAAACCACGGGTCATAGGGCGGGAAGCTCGTGCTCTTCAAGACCGCATTGAAATATGAAAAGTCCATCGGCCGCTCGCCGCCCTTGGATGGATGCCACATATCCGAATTCCCGAAACGAATCAGCAAATCGATCAGGAAGAAGAGAAGGAAGACGATCTCCACCAAAGTGAAGAATCGACGGTTGGCATTCCACTCCTCTTTGAACTGATTTTTGCGCATCATCCATAACCCGAAGCCTGCCGCAGCGATCATGACAAACGCCACGCTGATGGAGACTCGCGTATACGGCACGCCGACAGAACCGCCCAGCCATGAGATCCAGGCGAGCAGAGCCAGTCCGACAATGCGGCTAAGCGGATAGGCGTACTGCCGCAGCCCCGGCAAAGCCGAGCGTGTGATCGGGTAGGCCGCCAGTCCTAATACAAAGATGAATGCATACCAAAGTAAAACGCCCGCAAAGGGATATTTATTCTGGATCCAATCGTAATTAAAAAGTTCAGACCATGTCCCGCCCGCGCGTTGTTGTGCAAGGCGCGCATCGGGCAGCATCAGGTCTTTGTAATTGGCGGCCTGCTTCGGCAAAAGATGCACGACGTTCGCCAAATCCACTGTGCCTAGCAAAGCGGATACTTTGTCCGCGTCAAAATCATCGGTCTTTTTAAAGATCAAAACTTTTGGATGATCATAAAACGTGAAGGCTTCCTCAGCGGCCTGGTCATTGATCACCAGGGATCCCAGCGTAGGGTAGGATTCGAAAACCTTCACCAACTCAAAACCCAGGTTGCCTTGATATTGTCCGGGCTGCGCCGCGCGATAACATTGGATAATATCTTCGCCATGCGGGCAGCCCAGCAATTCGCGATAATAGAAGGTGGTCAGCGGATATCTTTCCGGTATGCGCGTGATCTGCCCATACTGATGATTGGTTGGGATAATGATGTAATCTGCCGCGCTGAGTGTTTGGATAAAACGGCTGAGCTTATCGGCATTATCAGCCCAATAGACTTCAAAGATCAGGTCGCCGCGATAGATGCCGCCAAATGCGTCGTACCCATCAATGCGGAAGGGAAGACCCCAATCGTAAGTTGTCTCATTTGCAAGATATGAACCACTTAAGGCCAATCCAGAACCCAGCGATTCGATCTTCAAAAAATAAAGCTGTCCATCAAAGACCGTGAGCGCTTTTTCAAACGAAAAGATCCCAGACGGTCCGCGCGGATCATCAGTTGACCTAAAATTTACCAATTTTGACGCGCGCGCCAAAGGAATATCCGGAGCCAGCGCAGAATATAGAGTCACCACGATCGTCGAGGGCGATGCGAGAGGCTCCGCCTCCAAAGCATGAGTCAGTACAACCCCGGAAATTTTTCCGTTGTATTTTGGAAAAAATGAAAGTGAAAATGGCTCGCCGGCCGGGATCAGTGTGTCATTCGGGACGGGTAGAGGCTGGTTATACGTTTCATTGCCCGCCGTTTCAATCCGTATATTGACCGGGCCGCCCGCATTTTGAAAGATCCAGCGTGAGGCAGCCATGCGGGTTTCATCACGGGTATAAATACTTTGGAAGGCGAAGGCCCAGACGGCGGTTGAGACCAGCACCGTCACGCCGATGACACTTGCTAAAATGGTTGGCACGTTTACACGTTTAAACGTGCCAACATTCAAATTTGCCAACTCAAAAATAAACCAGGCGGCCATCATGCACAAAAGCGGATAGACCGGCAGTTGATAGCGCATGGTCGGGTTGAATTGAAATGATTGCCAGAGAAAATAAAACGCAGTCCAACCCCACAACAAGAGATGTTTCCACTGCCCCTTAATAATGCGCCAGCCCATGAATAGAAAGCCCGCCCATGCCAGAATGCCCAGCGGAAGTCCCAATCCCCAAACGGTCAGGTTGGTGAATGAATATAAATGCGAGCGCCGCGCCCATTGTAAGTTCCATGGGATGTCCGTTCCGGAAGCCTGCCC
>JANODZ010000102.1:0-2024 GCA_031412935.1 Anaerolineales bacterium | reverse complement strand
GACTGACGAATCAAACGCGGAACAGCCACGTCACGGCTTCCTTGTTTCTCCAAACCGTTCAAAGACAAAAATTCCTTGAGCGCGCGGTTATCCATCACGAAAGTCACAGAACGATCATTCGGCTTTTGCATTTTATGAACGTTTACATTGAAAAGCCGTTCGAGCATCAGGGGCATTTCTTCCATCAAATAAGATGAATGCGCCACACTGACCCCTACACGATGGTCATCTTCACCTTTTGCCATAAATCCATCGCCAGCCAGATAGCCGAGAAAGAATGCAAATTCTTCATCCAAAATAGTGGGCAGGTCGGGCATGATCTGATTGCCGTGTTTTTGGGCGGGCTTCTTCAGGGCTTGCAAATTGCCGGCATGTTCGTTCAGGCGGGTCACAATCCAATCTCCTTGCGCCACATCCTGAAGTTCCTTCCACTGCGGGCCAAAATCGGTCATCACTTTAACTTTATGATTCGCCGTACCTGTAATGCTTAATCCCTCGCGGGTATGTACCCGTAAAACATCGGCAACGCCATTATTAAAACCGCGCGGCGAGTCTTTTACACCTTCATCGGTCGGCACGGATAAATCATGCTCCTGCCAACCGTCAATTCCTGGATCCACAATTTCGTCAAGGCGCAAGAGTCCTTTATTTGTAAACACCAGCGTATCAGGCAAAAGACAACCGCCCTGCGCGATCTCGCCAAAAGCCTGGTCATATACTTTCAAGAATCCAACAGGCCCAGTGGCCTGCCCGGCCGAGGTCAGCACCATTGAGCCATGCGGGCGCAATCGTGAAAATGAAAAACCATTGCCGCCGCCTGTCTGCTGGATCAACGCGGCGTCGCGCAAAGTTTGGAAGATCCCGCCGGCAGCGCGTCCCATGTCATCGGTGATCGGAAGAACAAAACACGCGGCCAGTTGCCCAAGCGGAGTTCCCGCACCGGTAAAAGTAGGAGAGTTCGGGAAAAATTTCTTGCTGGAAAGTAAATGGTAATACTCAACCGTGCGTTTCTGAACATCCGCGCCCCATTGTTCTTCAACCCTCGCAACGTGATAGGCCACGCGCCAGAACATTTCCTCCACATTCTCAGCCGGCGTGCCATCGTCGCCGCGGCGCACATAACGCTTCATTAATACCTGACGCGCGTTATCGGTCAACTGTCCTTTCGGCAATCCCTTGGGCATGGGCGGCGTGGGCAGTAAACCATTTTTTACTTTGGGTTCAGCAGATTTTGTTACCATTTGAGACTCTCCTATAAAATTTTTTTCTTAAGTCGGAGCGCAGACTTTAGTCTGCTTACTTCGCGGACTGAAGTCCGCGCTCCGTATATGTTGGAAACAAAAAGCAAAGACAGCGCTCCGCCAGCAAAACGGAGGCATCCTTGCCTGAAAATTAATCTTCCAGTAATTTATCTAATTCAGTACGGATTGATTGCAGATCATCGAGACCTAAATATACAATGGCATAGCGGACGTACGCGATCTGGTCCACTTCCTTGAGCGTGGTCATCACCAGGTCACCGACCACACGCGAAGAGACTTCGGCTTTGCCTAGTTTTTGCAGTTGTGTTTCCACCAGACCGATCATGCGCTCGATATCCGCCGCAGAAACAGGCCGCTTGGCGCAGGAAATACGAATCCCGCGCGCTAATTTTTCGCGGTCAAACTCTTCACGCGCGCCATCTTGTTTAATCAACAGCGGAGTTGCCAATATGGGGCGCTCATAACTGCTGAAGCGCTGCCTGCATTTCAAACATTCGCGGCGGCGCCGAATCCCGCCATGACTATCGTGGGAGGTATCCAGCACCTTCGAATCATGGTGTTTGCAATACGGACAACGCATTAAATTACTCCAGAGTTAGAACAAATGTAATAGCCAGATATGGGCGTCTCGGCACTGCATCCCCGTATATATGGCTGTACTCGACCACGAACTGACGCGCAATCCCCGTATGGTGGTCTTCGGCCAGGACGTCGGTCCCAAGGGCGGCGTGCACGCCGTCACGCTGGGCCTGCAGGCCAAGC
>JANODZ010000101.1:0-3800 GCA_031412935.1 Anaerolineales bacterium | reverse complement strand
CTCTCATCTTCCCGATCAACGAACTTGCCGCGCAGGAAGGTCTTTGGACACAACTTGGCTACGAAAAACGTACACCTGAAACATTGGGTGTTCAAGCGTGGCAGGAATCTGCCTCTGAATCACTAACCGGCGGTGGTTTATTATTATTTAAGCAATTGCGCCAGGATCGTGTCCTGCGCCCGATATAGAATCACCTAAGTAGAATTTAGACCCAAGGGTTAAAGGAATTAAGACAGCGTTCCTCCTGATGACCCGCTTTCTAAATCTTAATCGTCTAATTTCTAAACCACATAAACCGTGAGTGAATTCCTCAATAATCTCTTTTTTATATTTCAACGCATCAGCTGGCTGAGTGTATTCGATATACTACTCGTCACCCTGATTTTCTTTGGGTTGTTTTATTCCCTGCGCGATACGCAGGCGATGGCATTATTACGCGGGATGATCCTGCTGGTGGTTGCCCTCATTCTTTTGACCAGCCTGGTAGAACTCCCAGCCTTCTCGTGGTTTGCTCAAAATTCCCTGCCAGCCTTGTTGCTTGCCCTGCCGGTGATCTTTGCACCTGAGATCCGGCGGACCTTGGAACGGCTGGGCCGGGCCGGGACCATTTGGCCTGTCACCGTTAAATCAGCGGATGCGCCCCTAGGACAAACCCTGCGAGCCGTAGTCAGCGCTGCGGCCAGGCTTTCAGCACGTCAACATGGCGCGTTGATCATCCTGCAAAGGATGGATAATCTTAATGAGTATATCCAAAGCGGTGTGCAATTGAATGCAAAAGTAACTCCAGAAATATTATTGCAAATCTTTTATCCTAATACCCCGCTGCACGATGGCGGTGTCATCATTGCTGAAGGACAAATCAGCGCCGCTGCCTGTGTGCTTCCACTCTCTGCCAGCGGAGTTTTGAACCGCACACCCGACCGCCTGATGGGGCTGAGACATCGAGCTGCCCTGGGCACCTCTGAAGCCAGTGACGCAATTGCGATCGTCGTTTCAGAAGAAACAGGCGCCATATCCATCGCACATGCGGGTAGAATGCTGCGCCGTCTGGACCCTGACCGATTGGAAAATATCCTGACGGCATTCTTTCGTCCAAACGGTGAATCACATAAATCGAACGTGCTCGAAAGAATTTTTCCGGGCTTATTCCCTCGTAAAGTGGATAAATAATGATTCATTGGATCTCTGAAAATTATCGTACGTTTTTATGGTCGCTTGCTCTGGCGATCGCTGTTTGGATATCCGCTGTCACATCCGCAGACCCGGATGAAACACGCACTCTGCCATCCCCCGTACCGATACAAATTACAGGAGTAGACCCGAGTCTGGTGATCAACAGTGTCATTCCAACATCCGTTGAAATGACACTCCACGCGCCGCGCTCAGTTTGGAATCTCATCCTGGCAGATCCAAAAATCGTACAAGCCATACTTGACCTATCAGACTTAAGCTCGGGAGAGCATACCCTTGATCTTAAAATACAAATTGACGCAAGGCCGGTACAGATTGTATCTGTCGCGCCACAGGAGATCACACTCACGCTGGAAACCCTTTCTACAAAAACCTTGAATATAGACTTAAGCCTTTTTGGCGAAGCTGCCATAGGGTATCTCATAGGAGATGCAAGCATTGATCCACTCAAAGTCGTTATTGCGGGCGCCCAGTCCCAGGTCACGAAGGTATCACGGGCACGTGTTGCGGTAAATTTAAGCGGCATCCGCGAAAATTTCGATCAGACAATGCCAATAGAATTACTCGATAATAAAGGCCAAAAGGTGGCGGGCGTGAGCGTATCGCCTGAATCAATACACATCATTCTGCCTGTCAGTCAACAAGGCGGATATCGCGACGTGGCGGTAAAAGTGACAGTAACGGGGCGCGTCGCCAGCGGTTATCGTCTTACCGATATTTCCGTATTCCCGCCGATCATCACGGTTTTCGCGGCTGATCCACAGCTTGTCAATGATCTCCCTGGGGTCGTGGAAACACAATCTTTGGGTTTACAAAACGCGCGAGAAGATATCAACACGCGGCTTACGTTAATATTGCCGGCGGGTGTTTCGATCGTAGGCGAGCAAACCGTATTGATCAAAGCGGGAGTTTCACCGATCGAATCAAGTGTAACGCTTGCAGATGAAAAAGTGGAAATCATCGGTCTCGCGCCTGGATTAAGCGCGCAAGCCTTGCCCACAACCGTTGATGTCATCCTTTCTGGTCCCTTGCCTCTTCTGGATACACTCACCCGTCAGGGTATTCGGGTAACAATTGATTTGAGCGGCTTGGGAATCGGCACTTATCAAGTGATTCCTAAAGTGGAAATCTTAATCTCTGATATAGTTGTAGAATCAGTATTACCGAATACAATAGAAGTTGTCATCACTTTAACTGGCGGACCCGCCACAACGCCGACACCTTAATCACAAATTACATTTACCCATCCCTTCCCCCACGTGAGTGCTGGGGATTATGGGTTTTGTGCAAGTCTTACACCATATTTATTAATTTTGGAAAATAATCATGAAACCTATCGTAGCATTAGTCGGCCGGCCAAACGTCGGTAAATCAGCGCTTTTCAACCGTTTCGCAGGCGAACGTTTAGCGATTGTCGATGATGTTCCCGGCACTACGCGCGACCGTTTATTTGGTCAAGCGGAATGGAATGGCCGCAACTTCAATATTGTCGACACCGGCGGCATTGATCCAACTCACGGCGGAAAGACGCCACTGTCAATTGGTTCCGCTGATTTTATCGATGACATTCGCAGACAGGCCCAGGTTGCCATTCAGGAAGCGGATGCAGTACTTTTTGTCAACGACGGTGAATCAGGGATTACTGCGCCAGACCGTGAGGTTGCAGAAATCCTGCGCCGATCACAAAAGAAATTAGCAGATGGCACATTTTGGCCGCCCATCTTTGTAGTTGTAAATAAATGCGAGTCAAAAGAACGACGTGACTCAGCCGGCGAATTCTATGAGCTTGGTTTAGGCGACCCCTACCCCATCTCTGCGATACATGGCACAAGCACAGGCGATCTTCTGGATGCGCTTGTGGCATCCTTTGCGCCGCAGGAAGTTGAAGAAGAAGATGACACCATCAAGATTGCCATAGTCGGCAAGCCGAACGCGGGCAAATCCAGTTTACTGAATAAGTTGAGCGGCGAAGAACGCGTGATCGTCAGCCCGATCGCTGGCACAACCCGCGACTCAATTGATACCAAAATGGAATTCGGCGGTTTACAACTCACCTTAATTGACACAGCCGGCATCCGTAAGCGCGGAAAGATCGATCACGGCGTGGAGCAATACAGTGTCTTGCGCGCATTCAAATCGATTGAACGCGCAGATGTGGCGCTGCTGATGATCGATGCAACTACGGGCATCACTGCGCAAGACACACACATCGCAGGCTATATTCTGGACGAATGGAAATCCTGTGTGGTATTGGTCAATAAATGGGACGCCATCGAAAAAAATAATGAGACCATGGAAGAATACACGGCCAAGATCAAGCGCGAGTTGAATTTTATGGATTATGTGCCGATCCTGTTCATCTCAGCCAAGACCGGTCAACGCATGGACCAGGTATTGCCCATGGCTTTGCAAGTACAGGAAGAACGCCTTGCCCGTCTGACCACATCCACCATTAACGAAATCATTCACAACGCCCAAGACGCGCACCCCCACCCAACCCACGCAGGCCGCGCGCTCAAGATGTTTTATGGCACACAAGTCCGCTCCGATCCGCCAACCTTCCTGATCTATGTCAACGAGCCGAAGTTAATGCACTTCTCGTATCTGCG
>JANODZ010000100.1:0-6494 GCA_031412935.1 Anaerolineales bacterium | reverse complement strand
GACCTTGTAATTGGATGGACTCAGTTGGATCAAAGAGCATTCGTTTCTTAGGATCCACTTTTAACAAAAAGAATTTCAAGGCGCCTAAGCCCACCATCTCAGAAAGGTTCCTAATCTCCTCCTCGCTCATCTCATCAATCTTGCCAAGCTCGCGGGTTTGCTTCTCTGCTTCATCCACCAGCGACTGAGGGCCAGTCACCAGGAGGGAATTCGAGCGCGGGTCAGGAATGATTCGCAGTGTCTGCGGGTTTTGACCAATGCCGCTCAAGCCCGTCATACTTGAGACAGAATCCGTGATCGGCCGAAACATGGCTCCTAAACTGAATCCGGAACTTGCCGCAGTGTCGGTCACGCTGCTGCTGGGAATCAATTGTTCGAGCAGCGCGGCAGCCTCGGTAGCATCAGATGCCTGTAGGTAGAACACCGTCCAGCGCGTGCGATAAGGAATCGATTGCTGCAGGAAATCCATCGTCTCTTCAAGGCGATCCAGAGCGGCTTCGTCTTCGTAGATGAGCAGCAATTCATCGCCATCGACAACGATCCGGATTCCGTCGAGCGGACTATCGCCACCGGTTTCTGTGGCTGATTGAGAAGCGGAACTGGATTCACCATCTGCCGCCGTTTCGTCCTGACGACGCACGGTCACGTATCCTGTTTGTTTTCGCAGTCCCGAACTTTGCTCTGCCTGCGTTGTCGAAGGCACTTCCGCGGGCGCAGCGGCAGATTCTTCGGTCCCTTCCGGAGACTTCCGAGATGGTGTGCGCAGATCGCGGATCGGCCCTTTCTTCGCTGGAGTCACAATTCGAATGGGCGTCGATTCGTTACGATCCCATTCACCCTGGAGATACTCCATGAATTCGGCAGGATCACGGCCTCGCAGTGAATAACGTCGAATATTGCCGTTGACCCGCATATTTTAGCAAGTCATCTTCCTCCATACGTTCCTGCACATCAGGCACAACAAGTTCAAAACCGTAATTTTTGAAAACCGGTCTGAAGCGATCAAGGAATGGAAGCATATAAGGGGCGGTGAGAAGAATTATGAGTTTCATTTAATTATTTGGGTAATCGCAAGGATAAGGCATTTTACTGAAATCATACAAATGCGGCACAGGCGAAAAATAACTGGCATCATCGAGAATATCATATTTCCCGCCAAAGTAGGTATTGAACACAAGACGGAAAATATTTACAGGCGAGATGGTTGAATAAAGTTTATCTTTATGTCCTGGAAAAAAAACCGCTGTGAGATTCCAGAAACGCTTATCTTTGGGTTGCAGCCACGGGCCATGATCGCCTTGAATGATAATGATCGGCCGGGTATCAGAATTGGCAAGGATGGTATCGATGGCTTGCAGCATATTCTTATTTAAGAATTGTAATTGATTGACATATCCTTTTTGATACAAATCCGGCGGATACAAGCGCTGATCATTCCAATAATCTGGCGGATAAGTCGGGTTGCCCTCGGGGTCAAAAACAAACGGTGGGTGCGGGGAAATCACATGGATATATGAATAAGTGGGCTTTTGTATTTTTACAACATCATCAATACTGTTAAATACATATTTAAAGCGATCACGAAAACCAACGCCCAACAGGTAATCGGGATCGACCCAACCCAGATCCTGTGCGTAGCGCGCAAGCGTAGTGCGGAGGAACAGCCCTTCGAACTCGGTCATGCCAGAAGAGATGGCTGGCGGTCTCATAAAATGATCGGAGTCATTGATATCCAGCCAGGCAAAACCCGTCTCAAAATTTACAGTTTCATACCCCAGGCTTTCAAAGTTAAAGCGCACTGCGCTATGCTTAAGCGAATCCCACAATACACGGCGCGCCGTGTTATCAGGCTTAAAAGTGTCACTCAATTCCGGCAGATACTGCATATTGAGTGACGAACCCAGCGAGAGTTCGGTTCGCACATAATTGCTCTGACTGCACCTGGCCACAAAAAAATCGCGTTTCTCAAGTTCGTTTACAAATTCGCTGTTATCGAATCCATAGGCGCGTTCAAGCAGATCGGCGCGGCCATAAGAATCCAAAAGGAAGAAATATACATCGGGCGGATTTTCGGGCCGCACGAGATCTGTGTCAACCGGAGCATTTTTCAACCCCAAGGCATGGACGCTTCGCGAGCCGCCCTCGAAACTGATCTGCCCCACAGACATGGCCAGCAACGCGAGTGCGATCGTGTTCAACGTTGAAGCAGACGAAACAAATGTCAACTTTGGGCGTGTTGCCCAACCGACAGCAAGCACAAATAACACGATCCACAAATTCGCTAGCCATATTGTGTAATTGGATTCAGGGTATGACTCGTCAATGTATATATAAGCATGTCCATACCCAAAAAATAACGCCAGCAAGAGCGTAGTCAGAAATGCGGTTTTATGCGGCTTGCGAAGAAACAGCCAAACGATAAAAAGCAAAAGTCCGCCAAACGCGAGCGATGCAAGCAAAGGCCGAACCCCCGCGTTGAGCTGAACTTGGCCCGCGTTGGCGGAGAGTACGACCAGCAACGGGTATACGCTGATTGCAACGGGATACCATGGGTAATTAAATAAAGTTAAAAGTCCTTTTTTCATTCTTGTCAATCTTCCACCTAAATAATAAAATGATCACTCACAAATATTATGCTCTATCACAAATTTCATTTCATCGCTCAGCGTTTCCTTCTTCATAAATTCTGTCATGTTCGTGCAAACTTGTAAACGCAGGAATTTATCGGTCGTCATAAGTTTCGCCGTACTGCGTACCTGTTGCACATCCCCCAGCACAGCAGAAGCTTGCAGGAAGGGCATCCACTCAAGAGCATCTTCGGGGTAATATCCCTGAGCGAGAGCATCCTTTAACAAAACAGGAATCAGCCCCCATTCGCCGCGTTGACGGGCAAGGTCTGCTTTTTGATAAAAATAACACCAACCATGTTCGGGTTCTTCGCCAAAAACCATAGTGGGTGGAGATTGAAACTTCCCTTGCGTGATTACATTCTCCAAACGAGAAAACGGAGCGACCAAAAATAATCTCTGCTGGTCGGAGGGGGATAATTCTGGCATATCGCCATTGATAAATCGTACACATCCATTCGAAGAGGTCTGGATCATCACCAGCACATTCCCGAAATCGCGTTCCAAATAATTTCCGCGGCGCAAGGGGGTCTCAATACCGCCATTCGTCGCGATCTGCAAAACTACATTATCCGTAAGCACCGCAGCGGGGAGTTGAATTTCAATTGGATTCGATGACTGCTTCTCAGGATAATAAATCAAGTTTGCTGGACCCCAAACAAAATAATCTTCGCTTAGCGCGCTATCTGGATACGAAGCGATTAAGGTCACCCCGCGCTGAAACTGCGGCGCGCGCCATGCCGCCTGCCACCAAAAATTACGCGTGGCCAGTGTTTCGTCCACTGCCTTGACCGCATTGCCATAATGCGTCAGAATAGCGACCGCTACAAAAAAGCCAAGCACAGAGGAGCGCACAATGCGTGAAGAAATGTTTTCGATAACTGTAACCAAAAGCAAAACTGCGCCGATAGATGCGATCAACGTATAACGCGAATAATCTGGAAGAGACACATGGCGATTAACCAAAATCACGGGAAGTAATCCGCCTACAATACTGATCAGACTTAACCACAACGCCTCTTGACTCGGCCTTAATCGTGAATCGGTTTCTGTGTCATCTTTTTCCACCCTACGCATCCCCAAAACCGCAATCACCACAGCAAAACCTGCCCACCCAAAAGCGGACAAAATATTGCGCAGGCGCAGGGTAAATGCAAGAATATACACTGGCAATCCCCACGCCACCAACACAACACTGAACATATCCTGTATCAAATAATTCAGCCACCATAAAAGAGTTAATGGGGATGAAAATAACTGCGAAACCTGCAAGCCAATATCGGTTGCTTTACGCTCTGCAACAAAGAAGAACAAGCGCCAAATCAAAAATCCACCAGCAATCAGCAGGAATGGCAAGCTGGCAATGCCCCCCTTCATAAATTTTTGGCCAATAGATTCTCCTTGTGCTCTCCACATCAAAACGAAAATACAGGCATAGCGAAAAGCCTCTATGCCAATAAAATATTCCATCTGGCTTAAATACCCCCAGCCTGCCAAAATAGAACCCGCAGCGAACAGTAATCGTGACCTTCGTTCAAGGGCCATAACAGATTTAATGGTTAATGCAACCGAAAGAAGCGCAAGAAATAAACCTAAAATATGAGATTGATAATCAATCGCATTGGTTTGCGAAAGAAAACCTGGGTAGATGGTGAATAAAAGTGCGGCAGCCAGTGTGGAATACTTTTTTTCGCACCAAAGCATTTGCAGAGCCCAATATAAACACACTCCGCCAAAAAAACGGAATATATATGCACTTAAGTGATAATAGAACGGTTCAAACCCAAAAGATGAAAATAATGGAATCATCGCCAATGCGCGGCCAGGGCGGTCTCCACTAAAGATTACGTGGAAAAAATTGACATCCTTGACCTGCATATCGTACATCAAATACCAATCATCATTCAAGTAGCCAAACTGACGCACCAGTGGTAAATAAGCAATTGCAGAAATGGAAAAAATAATCAAGATCCCCCACCAGAATGTCATATCTAATTGCTTCTTATTTTGCATCATATTTTCTCTTAATCAAAAAATCTGTAAGTTCAAAATCCAATTCTTCGTCAATATCCCAGGCTTCAGCTGTGTTTATTTCAAACATGATGGGTTTGTCGCCAATGCGGTGGTGTTTCCTTGCGAGGTTTTCACGGGTAAAAAGGTACAGGCACGAATTCTCTTCGTAGACTGGGGGCAGATCCTGAGTTTGTATTAAAACAGAGGGGTCGTGATTTATGGCACGTCCATCCTGAAAATATAAGCGCGTTTGCAGACGAGTAACAGAAAAAAGCGAGTCATACTTTGAGTAATTGGTAAACAGGGATTGAATCGCGCGCGAAACTGTTTCGGGTTTGAGCAACGGATTCGTCGAATGTGTTTGCAAATAAAATTCCGCGTCAACCTGCGCGGTGTCGTGCAGCAAAATATCGTTCATGGGCACATCGTCGGCGCGGAGATGTTCGGGGCGCTGAATCAGCTTGACGGTAGGGAAGAAGCGGCGTAAGCCGTCCATCACAGGCTCAGAGTCAGTATCCACCACTACATTTTCAATTTCTGGCACAGCAAGAAGTGTTTCTATTATATGATGAAAAAGCGGCTTACCCGCAAGCAGGCGGTAATTTTTTCCGGGCACGCGCTGGCTGTGGTGACGCATGGGGACAAGTGCGGCGAGTTTCATGGCTCTATTTTATCTTACAACGGCTGCAAGAATTGAGATTGCAAAATCACTTAATATGAATTAACTGACCTTACACAGTTTTGCTATTTAAGGGTATCTCGCCCTGAGCGAAAGGTCTTTACGTTCATCTCAGAGACCCTCACCTGCACTGCACGCTTCGCCGCAACGCGGTGCACACTTGCCCTGGCGGGCAGTGCCAGGGAGTGTCGCTCTGCTCAGGGAATCACGATTAGGTGCGTAAGGTCAGTGAATTAATATAAAATAAAAAAAACTCCCCAGCCTAGCGGAGAGCTTTAAGAACTTCGATTTATTGAAATCAACCGCTAATTTGAACAGGCGCATTCTTGCGTTGGCGGAAAGTGATGCGGGCGCGCGTGAGATCGTAAGGTGACATTTCCATGGCGACACGATCACCCAACAGAATGCGGATATAGTGTTTGCGCATTTTACCTGCGAGATATGCAAGGACTTCATGTCCGTTATCAAGCCGCACACGGAACTGGGTTCCAGGCAGGGCTTCGATCACAAGACCGTCCACTTTGATTTTGCCTTCTTCTTTTGTCATACACGCCTTTTACTCTATTCGACTTCCTTAATAGAACGTCGTTTAATACGTCGAATTGCTTTTTTCTTTTCCATGCGGCGGGTTTCGCTCTTGGATACGAACCAGCGTTTGTCACGAGTGGAGCTTAGAATTCCGCTTTTGATTATTTTCTTGCGAAAGCGTTTGAGCAGGGAGTCTTGTGACTCACCGCTGCGTAAATGTACTGAAGACATTGGAATCACCTACTTTCTGTGGAAATTGTTAAAAATTTGGTTTTTATATAATTTCGACCCTATACAACACACGCACGGATAAAAAGATTCCGCGCGTGAAATATTAAAAAGAAAAGCCCCTTGGCAATGACCTACTCTCCCGGGAAGTCGCCCTCCAAGTACCATCAGCGCTGACGTGCTTAACTGCCGGGTTCGGTATGGGACCGGGTGTACCCACGTCGCTCAAATCACCAAGGGACATTTTCACAATGTTGGTCTGAACAGCAAATTGATGTTTTATAAGAAAAGTACCAAATTCTCCGCATCACAAAAGGAAGCCCTCGACCATTAGTACAGCTTAGCTTAACACATTACTGCGCTTACACATGCTGCCTATTAACCAGATAGTCTATCTGGGGTCTTACACCCTTACGGGT
>JANODZ010000099.1:0-7026 GCA_031412935.1 Anaerolineales bacterium | reverse complement strand
AGGATTTTCCACAAATCATTTTCTTCAAGATTTCGATTCTTCCCAAGCACAAGCATTAAGTCTGCGGTATGGGCCAGGGCATGCGCCCAGCCTTTGACTGGGATATGTCCGCGCGGGTCTTTTTCAGCGCTGACATACCATAAGGCTTTTTTGAGAATGGCTGTTATATCTGCCTTCTCAAGAAATCCTTTTTTGTTGTCGTTATGCACGATCTCGGCCAGGAAGAGGATTGAGAAAGCACGCAGAAAAATAGAATCGTGGTCGCTGTCACCTATTGACTTATCGAGATTAGCAAGCAGCTCTATGATGTGCCCGCGTATTTCGTCGACAGAATATCGTTCCTGTTTGAGCCAGTTCGCGTAGAATGTGTATCCGATGTCATCCCGTAATTCCGGGTCTATAGAACCTAGATACGAAAATAGCTCATGCGATAACTCGGCGAGTGTGTGTCCTTCAGGAATTGCATATGCATTTTTTTGTAACTCTGCCCAAAATTCTTTGTTCATGCTGATTTTGCCTTTTTGCTGGATTTCGCTGCACCAGACCAAACTCATTCACTTCGCATTTACATCCTGGTAAATCTTCGCGATCACTTCTTCCAAAGGCGGATCGGAAATGGTGATGTCTACAATGTCACCTGCGCCAGAAAGATGTGATATGACCGAGTCAACCGGGGTTTTGGTCGTGTCAAATTTTAGCTTCACGCCGTAACGCCCAACTTTTAGAATTTCAACGCCATGAATGGCAAAGTCTTTGGATACTTCCTGTGCGTAGCGCACCTCCACCATTTTTGTGGTTAGAAATTTGCGTTTCAGGTTGGAAACTTTATCTTCATATACGATCTGTCCATGATTGACGACGATGACTCTTTTACACATCGCTTCGAGATCTCCGGCATCATGTGAAGTGAGTAATACGCCCACACCTTCCTCTTGATTCATGCGCTTGATCGCGTCGCGGATGTTTTGTTTGGCGACCACGTCGAGGCCAATGGACGGCTCATCGAGCAGGAGCAGTTTCGGGCGATGCAGGAGCGAGGCGGCTACTTCACAGCGCATTCGCTGTCCCAGTGAAAGTTTCCGTACGGGCACATCCAACAGGTCTTTTATCTCAAATGCTTCGGTCAGGTAGTCGATGCGCTTTTTGGTTTCACTATCATCCAGCTCGTAAATTTTTCCGAACAAAATGAAGGTATCCATGGCGGGCAGGTGATACCAGAGCTGCGGCCTTTGCCCGAAGACCGTACCAATTTGATAAGCAAGTTTTTGGCGATCTATCCAGGGAGTGAAGCCGAGCACTTTTGCCTCTCCGCCGCTCGGATGTAAAATGCCTGTCAGCAATTTAATGGTCGTGGACTTCCCCGCGCCGTTTGGACCAATGAAGCCGAGCAATTCTCCATCTTCCATTTTGAACGAAAGGTTTTGCACGGCTTCAATCGAGCTATACTCAGGCTTGATCAGCGCACGAAGAGAACCGCCAATGCCCGCGGCTTTGCGTTTGGTTTGGAATGTTTTTTGCAGGTTAATTACTTCAATTGAGGCCATGTTGTTGTAAAATAAAGGTATTATTCGATCATGATTATAGCGTGAAAGAGGAATCAAATGCGTAGACTTTTTATTATGATGGTGCTGGGTATTTTACTTCAAGCATGCTCGATTGACTCGATATTAAATCCGCCGACGAGCACGCCTGTTGAACCTCCCACGCGGACACTGACCGTTACACCTATTGATACATTAATGCCTACAAACACACCCACTCTTAGACCCACTTCAACAATCGTGCGTATCGCCACGCAGGACCCAAACCAGCCGACCGAAACATTTATACCCATCCCAATTTTTGTGGGTGAAAATACGATCACGCCAATTTCGACCTCAACGGTATACAGTCCTGGCGACGGATTTCTGACAGTCTCGGTTTCTGAGAAAAAGATCTTTTGGGGCAGCTGCAAATTGAACAAGACAAAGATTACAGCGCGCGTGGAAGATCCTAAAAATATAGTCAGCGTGGTGATCTTTGTGCGGCTTAAATCCGCGAAAAAGGAGGATTACACACCCTGGTCGACCGGGGATGTAATGTTTTATCGTGGGGACGGAGTTTTCTCATACACGTTGGTCGGCAGCGAAATCGAAGGGCATAATGACTATAAAGATTCCTGGGTTTACTTTCAATTGGTGGCGACAGATGACAAAGGATATGATATAGGACGGACTACGATTTTTACAAATTCCATTTCCCTTTCTCCATGTATGTGAGTTTAAGATTATTAGTAAAGGACTGTTTACAGATGAAAAACTTATACGCCATTTTGATTTTAGCCGCGTTTCTTCTTTCATGTTCTTTGATCCCGCAGGTCAACCCGACCGCAGGACCTGTTCTTGAAACGACAAGCGCGCCGACGAACGCTCCGACATTCACGCCGACGGTTCCAACCGCTACCTTCACCATTACTCCTACATTGGTGGCATTTAACACTAAAACTTCAACCCCTGAAATTACAGCCACTTTGATCCCCATTGAATTTACCCAAACGCCAGTGGTGGATACGTCATTTCCTTCATTGACTCCCATAACATTTTTCCCACAGGTTCCCATTCCAGGGTTTGTAAAGGTGTCTGTTTCTGACTCGATTTTTTATAAGGGAAAAGATTGTTTGCCAAAAACAGTAAAATTTTCCGCGCAGGTGGCAAATTCTTCCAATGCGTCTTTTGTTGTATTGTTTGTGCGCTTTAAGAGCAAACAAACGGAGACCACCAGCAAGTGGACCGGTTTCTCGATGCAGCCATTTTTCGGCGGCGTGTTTACCTATGAGTTGATTCCCGTGGAGATGAAGGCCGTGGATTCATTTGAGAATGCGTGGGTTGAATATCAATTTGTGGCGACTGATTCAAATTCCCTTGAATTGGGGCATACAGATATTTTTAGCGAGAGGGTTACTCTGCAGAATTGCGTGCCTACGCCTGCACCGACTGAAACTGCAGTAGTAATTACTCCTTAACGGATTTCCCGCTTGATCTGGATTGTTTTCTGACGATTGCAAAGCGTGCCGCCTTCTTAACGGGACCTGGAGTCACACAAGAAAACGGACTGGCACTTCACGGAAATTCAGGGGAGATTTTGCCTGAGCCGTTGGTAGCCTGCAATCCGTTTAAATAACAACAAAATAAAGGAAGAGAGACCGTAATTCAATCTCTGCGAGCTATATTTTATTACGCCTTCCAATCGCTGATTTTCTCGCTTAGTTTTGATATCCTTTCCCGCATCATAACAGCGAAAACGCCAAGGATAAGCAGGATAATTCCCGCACATCCAATTACAAAGATGGCTCCTACCCCTTCCAAAGCGTTATTTACGATCGTGATCACACCGAGCACTACAAAGCCAATCGGGAAGAATGTAAGGCTGCGCGAGCGAACGATCAAACCATATACCAGCACAACAAGTGACTGGAAGAAAAGCACAAAGAAATAACTTAAATCATTTTTGTTCAACATCTCAATATAGGTTGTACCCAGCAAAATAAATTGTGAAATCATACCCATGGCGAACGCACCCGATTTACTTCCTGCGCGCACCAGCAGGTAGTGCTGGATCATGCCAAGCAATGCCGCGCCGATCGAGAAGAATTGAGGTTCATCAACATTTAACTCGCCGAGGATAATAAAATATGCCAGCAGATACAAACCATTTGCGGGGAATGCAAGCCAGGCATTTTCCTTCGCTAATGCCTCGACCGCCCAAAGTGTAGCTGCGATCGCGACTGGGATCGCAGCGTCCAGCCCGCCGAGAATGGGTGATGCAATTGAGACGATCACTCCCAGCCCAAGGCAGCTGTTGAGCAAGCTCGTGTCCCAGCCAGGTGCGCGTTTTGTAAGACGTAGGAAAAACCCGCAGGCGTAATATGCCACTGCTACGAAGATTACAGGGTGAATCCATTGGGTGATCTCAAAATTGCGGAACAAAAATATGACAAAGAGCGGCAGGGTTAATGTAAAGGCGTAAAAAAAATTTGGTTGACGGTAGAGCAGGCCAACGGTTAGGAAGAGCAGCGTGAAAATCCCAAATCGAGTCGCGGCGAAAAATGCATCGCTTTCCGTAAATAAAAATCCGTAACTAATAATGGCAAATAAACCGCCAATGATACGCACCACCATCTTCAAAGGACGCGGATTTGTGAAAGTGAGATGCGCCATTAGATCTGATAAAATCCAGACGAGACTATAGGCAAAAACATGGTGGGTAACACGCTCAAGGTTGAATTCACGCAGAATCAGAAAAGCGCTGATATTGAACATTACCGGCATACCGATTTCAAATATTCCATCTTCTCTTAAGTACATTTCTGCAGCAAAGAGTATGCCAATGATGATCGGGTACAAGCCGTACGAGTCTGATTCTTTAAAGATGAATAGCGCCGTGAAGGAAATAAAAGCGCCAAGTATAAGCGCGCTATTGCGAAGCATGAAAGACCATGACTTTTTTGAACGAACGGCGAATCCAGAAACAAAATAGAGCAATGCCATTGCCGTTAGAGTTGGCAGCCAGGCGTCAATATTGAAATAGTCAAAAGCGAAGAGTATGCTTACTGAAAGATATGCACCAGATAGATAGCCAATGTTCGCTTTGCTCTGCGCAAGCGCATAAACCGCAAAAAATAGTGTATAGACTCCATAACTAACAGCGATATGGCCGGCTTCACTTTGGATGGGAAGTGTAAGCGAGGTGACAATTGTAAATAGTGCGCCATACAGGCGCGTGGGCAACAGCCACGACAGGTTTGTTTTCCAGTTATTTGTAAGGAAGATATCTGGCAGCAGGAAGAGTATGCTAATGCCAAGTATTTGGTAACCTATGAAAACATCCATTTTTTGCATGACCTCAAGATTGAAGAAGGCAAAATAAGAGATGCTGAAGACCAGCAATGCCAGAGTCCATAGCCACCAACGGTGGCGGAAAAAGTGCAGGCTTGAATAGATAAGCGCGATGCTGATAGCGGCGATCATTCCGATTGCATTGGATTCGGTAAAGCCGGCAACGAGAGCGATGATAAATGTAGGTATGGATGCCAGCAGTAATGGCAGGCTATATTTGCGGTCCGCATCGAATCTGTGTGTGATTTCGCTGACTGCGGAGAGAATAATCCCCCAAAATAACAGCAGGATCGCGGAAGCTAAACTATCGATATTAAAAGCAGTCGCGATAAACCAAGGCATGGGTATCAGGGCGCCCGCCGCCAGCCAGGGAAAGAATATAAATGGAAATAAAATATCAGAGAGAATAAAAAAGCCAAAGGCAAATACCCAGGTGATAAGAAATGCAAGATGCAACAATGATGAATTATGTCTTATGCCATAAATGGAGATCGACGAAAAGAGAAGGATGACTTGTAATAATTGAGCTGTTAGAAAGAGAGGCAAGGCAAAATTCGCATCCTTCCATTTTTTGAGAAACCAAGTGCAGGCTAATCCAAGCAGAGCAGCCAGGCTCGCCAGTGTTGTGTAAACTTCCGCCTCGGCATCAAAAAATCTTCCGATGCCGATCAGTGCGAATGTTAGTGAAAGAAAGGCGGTGATGCTGAATAGCCGTGAAGTGTATAGCCAGGTACTGCCGCTCCAGATCAACGCCATCATAAAAAAAACAAATGTCCAATATTTCGCGTTGAATGTTACAGAAAGATCGTTTCTCGGTTGCATGGTGGCATGGATGGTGTTTGCCGTGATAAGCAGGAGAAAAGAGAAGACAATAAAAACCGCAAAACTTGGCTGCGGAAGTCTTCCTATCGTTGCGAGTGATAGTCCGCCAAATATGAAAGTGCCCAGGATGAGAATTGGAAGCCGTAAATCTGGAACCGCCGCGCCAAGGATGGATGCGGATGCAATCACAAAGAATGCGCCGAGGTAAAGGTAAATTTTGATGCTGGCTTCACTAAGCAATGATTGAAGCAATGATTGGCGCGGTTCCGTCTTTATTGATGAAGGAACACTGGCTGACTCAGGGGCGGCTGTCTGCGTTTTAAGAGCATTTATTACGGGTTTGGAAACTTCCGCTTGCTCAGAAGAAGGCGTGGTATCGAAGTTGTAGCGGCGGCGGATTACATCTCCGTTTTCTTTTCTTAACAAGCCGAGTCTTTCCCAGTCCCCGATTTCTTGCAAAAGAAGATAACGAATGCCGCGTTCGATTTTATTTAAACGGTTGCGGATATTGCGCTGGGTCGGAAGATCCAGCGCAATAAGTGCATTTTTGCGAACATCTTCGTTACGATCAAACAGCGCTAGTTTTTCGAGATCGTTACGAATGGCTTCACTGCTGTAGTTGAGAGAGTGCAGTTGCGCGATCGCATGCAAACGAATTACTATATCATCGTTCTGCAGTGCGTTACGAATCTCCTTGAGGACTTCTTCAGCCTTTTGCGCTTCGATATCAGACATATAGGACTCCAACCTTAAGGTTTGATCGAAAAATTTTTATATGCTCTTCCGATGGAATTTCGTTTTTGAAAGGAGCTTGATTTGGTTCTTTGATCTTGTAATTCACTGGCAAGATGATCACCTCGCGCATCCAATTTGCCAGAGCATACTTTCTGCGTTAGACCTAATTGTTGCCCTTGGATGTAGCGGCCGGCCATGCCAGCTTACAAAATCGCTTTCCCTGTTCAATGCCGGAATTTTGGCTGTTACCTAAAACCACAAAATCGACTTGGTTTGTTCTGTCCATTATTACACCTTTGGGAATCAAAATCAAGCATCTATTCTAATGAAGCTCATCCCGCCTGATTTTTCAATACCACCCCACTGCGCGCCACCGGAGCACAAGAAACTCCCTATGGTCATCGCCACCGTAATCTCAATGATCATAATCATAGTGATTCTGCAGATCGTCCTCTCCAAACTTACGGAGACAATTTACTTCGCCTTCTTTGCCTGAAAAATTCAATGAGACGCGACACCAGCAATATCGTCATCAAAAACAGAAGGGCCTCTCACGATTACGAGTTCATCGATAAGCTCATTGCCGGCATCATAC
>JANODZ010000098.1:0-2054 GCA_031412935.1 Anaerolineales bacterium | reverse complement strand
GGCGTTATCCGCTGACGGCTTTATTTTTGGAGATCGCGCCCGAAGATGTGGATGTGAATGTGCATCCCACAAAAGCGGAAGTGCGATTTAGAAGTCAGGATAAGATTTTTAGTTTCGTGCAGCGCTCAACCCGTAAGGCATTACTGGCTTACACGCCTGTGGCTTCGGTCTCTCCGCAATTGTGGGGTTCACGACCTGCATCGACCGAGAGAAGAGAAGTGGGGGTCGATTGGAGCGCGGCGCATGATGAAGTTGAAAGTGACAGGTTGCAGGTTGAAGGTGAAGTGCGAAATGCAGAAGGTGAACCTTCAACTTTCCAACCTGAAACCTTTAAACCTTCAACTTTCAACACCAGTGTTCCCCTTCTTCGCCTGATCGGTCAGATCGGCTCAACCTACATCGTCGCTGAAGGGCCGGACGGCTTGTATCTGATCGACCAACATGCGGCACATGAACGGGTTTTATTTGAAAAGTTGATGGCACAGCATGAGAAGAAGAGTATTCCGTCACAGGTTTTGCTCACGCCCGAGGTTGTGACCCTGCCTCCGCAGTCTGCTAAGGCATTGACCTCACAATTGCCATTCTTGAATCAATTTGGTTTTGAGGTTGAAGAATTTGGCGCAAATACTTTCCAGGTACGCGCCATGCCTGTCTTGTTTATGGGCGGCGACCCATCTTCCGCGCTGCGCGCTTTGGTTGAGGATTTTGAAGAGGATGAAGCGCCGTTGCAGGCTGAAGTGGAGGCGAAACTTGCCGCGCGAGTCTGTAAGCGGCTGGCTGTCAAAGGCGGCCAGTCTCTGACGGGGGAGGAACAGCGCGCATTGTTGAATGACCTCGAAGCCTGCGCCTCTCCGCGCACCTGTCCGCATGGCAGGCCGACGATGATCCACTTGTCAGTGGATACCCTGGAAAGGCAATTCGGCAGAAAAGGTCCGCGCTAAGGGACTGTTTCTTAAAGGCTTTTTTACCACAGAGATCACACACCTGCCCCTTCGGCATCGCTCCGCGAATGCGAAGCCGATGTGGCCGGCGGTGCCAGGGAAGATCACAGAGAAAAACCTTTAAAACCTCTGTGGACTCCGTGTTCTCTGTGGTCAATGCTCTTTTCTCTAAGGCGCTGATTTGTCCACGTATATGGGGATGACTTAAGGGTTATTATTATTTTTGCAAGGCGAGATGAAAGACATGGCTAAATGGTATACAATCCTTCCATGAAAGAAATGTCAAAAATTATCGCAGAACATGAAATGGAGATTTTGCTGGGGCATATCCATGCCAAGGTCGTGCTGGTGGAGAGCGATGGCGCTTTGATCTCGTGGAACCCTGCTTTTGAAGCTTGCAAAAAAATATCCCCTTCAGCAAATAAACTGGAAGAATTCTTTACCCAAAAAGACAGGCATCTGCTTGCGCCCAACCTGTCCAGGAAAACTCAAAATCGATGGTTTGCCGAATTAACCCTGGATGGGGCAGGCGTTGTAAATCATGATTGCCTGATCGTGCCTGTCTCAAATGAACGCTTCCTCTTCATCGCAGAAGAGGTCAAGTTGGATTTAGATTCTCAAGAAATCATTGAACGATTAAATAGAAAGGTGAAGTTATTTCAAATTGAAAGTGAGTTCACAAAAAAATTAGCCCGCAATAAACAGATCGAAATGGAATCGGTCATGATTCAGGCCAATGAATTGGCGCAAGTGGATGCGTTAACCTTCCTGCTTAATCGACGCATGATCGTTCGGGAACTTCAAGGTGAAATTTTACGCGCTCAAAGATATGACAGCCCACTTTCAATCTCTTTAGTGGATATCGATCATTTCAAAAAGATAAATGACGCCTATGGGCATTTGATAGGGGACGAAGTCTTAAGACAGGTAGCTTATCAACTACGTGATTATTCCCGCAATCCTGATGCTGTCGGCCGCTATGGAGGCGAGGAATTTCTGATCCTGCTTCCCAATACAAAATCTTCAGCCGCTGGAGAACAAGCCGAAAGATTATCCAAACGTGTGCGTGAAACCATGGTGGATGCGTTTGAGCATTCTTTGAAAGTTACAATT
>JANODZ010000097.1:0-2305 GCA_031412935.1 Anaerolineales bacterium | reverse complement strand
GTGAAATGGGCGAAGCCAAACGGGACCGTGAACATCCCCATCGGAAACCCACTTCACTTGCAGAGAATCTTTTTTATCGCGGCTTGCTTGCCAAAGCCTTCTTCGATACCGACAAGGGCGCACAGGAATTCGCATACATCCCAGATGACCTCTTTGAATTGATTAATCATGAAACGGACCAGGAATCGGCCAGCATAAAGAGTGAGCCGCTCGGCCGTCCTGCCGCCCCGGTTGAAAAAGTATTTGAAATCATTGCGTCAGATCATATCCTTGATGATGCAGCAACATTTCTTGCCGCAATGCGTCTGGGTAAGTCGGATTGGCAATCCGACCTACGACTTACTGCACTTTTAACAACAGCCAGATTATTAAAAAAAGGCGCACCTCAAGCCGAAGCAGTGAAATCCTTCCTCGAAGCTTCACGTACAGATGCATTAAAACTACTGATCGCCGCATGGCAATCCTCACAGACATTTGACGAATTGCGATTGACGCCAAACCTCCTCTGTGAAGGTGAATGGATGAATCAACCGCTGATTACGCGTGAATTCCTGTTGGACTTAATTAACTCCGTTCCGCAAAACAAATGGTGGAGCATCCCGGCATTCATCCGCGCCATTAAAGAGAATTTCCCCGATTATCAACGCCCCGCAGGCGACTATGACTCGTGGTTCATCAAACGCGAATCCGATGGACAATTTCTGCGCGGGTTTGCATATTGGGATCAGGTGGATGGCGCGCTGATCAAGTATTTCATCCAAACTTTACACTGGCTTGGCATGCTGGATCTGGCTTCAGCGGACGAGGAGAAAGAGGCTACTTCTTTCCGTCTTTCTTCTTTCGTTGAGAAGAAAGAAGAAAGAGGAAAAATTACGGTTTCATCCAATGGAAAGATCATCGTTCCTAGATTCTTCTCCCGAGCCGTGCGTTATCAAATATCACGTTTCTGTGAGTGGGACGACGATGGTGGTCAAGTAGCAATGAGCGGCAGCGAACGGCGTACCGAGACCAAGACCGATGAATATAAATATCAAGTGACTGCACAATCTTTGACACATGCCAAAGAGCAGGGACTGAAAGCCGGGCAGTTATTATCTTTGCTGGTAAAACATACAAACGGAGCTGTCCCGCCTGCCTTGGTGAAAGCGCTTAAACAATGGGAAACGCACGGCACCGAGGCTCGGGTGGAGAGTCTGCTTGTGCTAAGAGTCAACAGGCCTGAGATTATGGATGAGCTGCGCAAATCAAAAGCGGGCAAATTTTTAGGCGAGGTATTAAGTCCAACTGCAGTCATTGTCAAAAGCGGAGCGGAATCCAAAGTGCTGGCCGCACTCGCCGAATTGGGGCTGCTGGCGGAGATCAAAATAATGAAGGAATAATGGATGTCATAATAAATTTATGACATCCATTATTTTATATATTGCTATAATAATTTCGTATTTCCAAAAAGGAGTTCAGCATGTCAAAAACTGATTGGATCCAGCAGGAGATCGAGGGCCTGAAATCACAGGGGCTGTACAACAACATCCGCACGATCGGGTCACCCCAAGGCGCATGGCTGATAGTGGATGGAAAAAAAGTTTTAAACTTTTGCTCAAATAATTATTTGGGATTGGCGAATCATCCCGCACTGGTTGCGGCCGCGAAAAAATCCCTGGATGAAATGGGCGTTGGACCCGCCGCGGTACGCTCCATCGCCGGGACAATGACCCTGCACATTGAGCTCGAAAAACGACTCGCGAAATTCAAAGGCGTGGAAGCCGCGATCACTTTTCAATCGGGCTTCACTGCGAATTTGGCAACCATCCCCGCGCTGGTTGGAAAAGAAGATGTGATCTTCTCAGATAGATTAAATCATGCTTCGATCATCGATGGCGCTCGATTGTCTGGCGCGAAGATCATCCCCTATGAACACAACGATGTGAAATCATTGGAAGAACAAATCAAAGCAAATTTGAGTCAATATCGGCGCGCGTTGATCGTGACCGACGGCGTCTTCAGCATGGACGGTGATATTGCGCCCCTGCCCGAAATTTACGAAATGGCGCAAAAATACGATATTCTATTGATGGTGGATGATGCGCACGGCGAAGGTGTACTCGGCAAAGGCGGACGCGGTATCGTGGATCACTTTGGCTTGCATGGCAAAGTGGATGTGGAAGTGGGCACGATGTCGAAGGCTTTTGGTGTCATGGGCGGAATCGTGGCGGGCAAAGCCATCATCATTGACTGGCTGAGACAGCGCGGACGTCCCTTCCTCTTTTCATCTGCCATGACTGTTCCGGATGCGGCGGCTTGTCTTGCA
>JANODZ010000096.1:0-2125 GCA_031412935.1 Anaerolineales bacterium | reverse complement strand
CCGAAGCCATGTTGACTTCGGATGGTTTTATTCCATTTCAATACTTTTATTACATTTCTTCGTGCCACCCCGCTGCCTCCCCTTCCGCAGAGATACACTAACGATATATTAATACAAGATATGTCCAATTAGTGCTATGATTAATGGGAGAGTACGATTTGGTGCTTTCTACCCAAAGGAGTAATAAATGGAAAAATTTGCATGCAAGAATCTCGGTCTGGATTGTGATTTTGTCGCAACGGCTGCCACCAAGGAAGAAGTTATGAAAATGGCTATGGAACATGGTAATATGGTCCATGCCGATATGATGAAGGATATGACCCAGGAACAAATGGCCGATTTCGGTCAAAAGCTGGAAGCCTCGATCCAAATGGCCTAGCCAGATTGTGAAATTTAGAAAACGCTCCGAACCAAAAGTTCGGAGCGTTTTGATTCACCACTTCAACACTTTTAATATATTCCAGTCGTGTGCCACGCCGCTCTTTGGCGTTTCGGATGTTTTGATTTCACTTTAACACTTTCACAACATTTCGTCCGCTTGCCCCGCTGACTCCGCCCCCGCCGTGGACTCCGCTGCCGCAGAGATAAAGATTATCGATCGGCGTCTTGTGATTCGACCAGCCCGGGATGGGGCGCATGAACATGAATTGGTCGAGCATCAGCTGGCCGTGGTTAAGGTCGCCTTCGGTTAAGCCGTAGGTAGTTTCTAAATCGAGAGGCGTAATCAATTTACGATTTACGATTGAAGATTTTAGATCGGGAAAATATTCCGCCAGTGTATCAATCGCAGTTTTCTCGACATTACCACCTTCCACTTTCCACTCACTATTTTTTAGTTCATACGGCGCATATTGAAAATGAATGGATACCACATTCCCTGAGGTTGTAACTTCAAGATATGGTTTCTCTGAAACTTTGTGATATTTCGCCGCGTCGTAGGCTTTCTCTAAATACTTAATAGTTGGAGCAACAACTAATATGCCATCTGGAATCCCATGATTACCATTTGTTTGTAAATGAATCTTCGCCACCGAGCCGCGCATTTTAATGGATTGGACATTCCACACGAATTCGGGCGGCAATTCCATTGCGCCGACAAGATTCAAGAATGTATGTTTTGGGTCAGCGGCGGAGATGACGTTATTTGCAGCGATCTCTTCGCCATTGGATAAGACAACGCCGGTTGCACGCATATCTTTGATGACCACTTGTTTCACTTCGGCGTTCGTGCGAATTTCGGCGCCGAAAGATCTTACTGAGCTTGCAAGCGCATCAGTGATCTTGCCGATGCCGCCTTGCACGGAAAGATGAGACATGCCGCCGCGATTCGCCCAGTTGTGCATGAGCGTATAACCTGTGCCCGCGCCCATCACGCCGAGAGTTAATCCGTGAATGCCCAGGGATGCCACTGTGGCTTTGACCACATCCGACTCAAACCATTCGTCCACGAATTCATCGGCGGTCATGGGAATGCCGCGGATGACGCGCATCATGTCCTTGCTGCCCAGCATGCGCAGGTCGAGACCGAGTTCGGCGAGTCCATATCCTTCAGTGAGACTCAAGTTCTTCGGCAGGCGCGGCATGATGGTTTCATTGGCGAGATGAATAAAGCGCGAGGCTTTTTCCATGAAAGCGAGGAAAGGCTGCCAGTTCGCCGCGTCTTTTTCGGAATAACGATTGATGGACTCTGCCGCTGTGGCAGGATCAGCGTCAATGACCAGATGATTTGAATCAGGTTGAAGCGAGATAAAAGGTTTTCTCTCACCGACAACGGGAAGCGAGAGTTTCAAATCCTTGATAATGTCCGGGCGCAGAGTTCCGCCTGCGTGCAATGAATCCGCCTGGAAGTTATCGCCGAAAGATTCTGTCACAACCTGCCCGCCGATGATGTCACGACGTTCAAGAACAAGAACCTTCTTGCCTTTCTTTGCAAGATATGCCGCGGCGACAAGCCCATTGTGCCCCGCGCCGATGATGATGGTATCGTAATGATTTTGTGTCATAATGATTTCCTTTATTTATTTTTCACCAACTTGAATCGTGCTATACTTTATTCATGAAGTTCATTTGGGATAGGCGGAAAAACGAAGCCAACATCAAAAAGCATGAACTTGATATTGCCGAC
>JANODZ010000095.1:0-4014 GCA_031412935.1 Anaerolineales bacterium | reverse complement strand
GCCTGATCGCCCTGGGCTCGGGTTCCAGCTTGCCGGCGTGGTTGCTGCTGCCCTTGATGGTGCTGGCTGCGATGGCCTTCGGCATGGCCTGGGGGGCGGCCGCGCATGGTAAGCGTCCAGCCTCCTACAGAACCTAACAAGAGCGCCAATGCGGGCAGGAGTTGATGCCAGACCACATCCCAAACAAAAGCAGGTGAAGACCAATCGGGGACGACTCCAGTACCATAGGCGCCCCCCAATGGAGCTAGTTTTAGTTTAAAGCCGACGAAAAATAATAACAAAACCCCCATGACTACCGGCGGCACGCCTTGCAGTAAAATAAATGGTGTAGCCAGGGTTCGTAGCCATTGGGGTGACCGCGGCCAGGCGGCAATCGCGCCCAGTAAATTGCCAATAATAAATGATAATGCGGTGGTCACGATCAGGAGAACAATCGTCCAGGGGAGCGAGTCCATGATCAGTTCCATAACGGTTCTAGGATATTTATTGAACGATACGCCCATGTCAAGGCGGGCGACGCTGGATACATAATCCCAGTATTGTTCCAGGAGCGATTTGTCAAGACCAAATTTGGTATTGTAAGCCGCGACAATTTCTTCGAGACTTTCAGGCGAAAAACCACCTGTGCGCGCCAGCGCGGCAAAACGCTCACGCACGGGATTCTTATCCGAAAGCCGCGGGATGAAGAAGGTGATGGTTGAAGCGGCCCAGATCACCAAAATTAAAAAGAGAAGTCGGTTTATGATGAGTTTGATCATGAGGCAACTCCTTGCTTAGGATAATGAATAATAACACTTGTAGGATGGAAATGGTTAAGTTTATTTTTACGTCGTAGGGACGCTACAATCAACGTCCCTACGAATAATAAAGTGTATGAAATACTTGAACAATCAGGTCTTGCTGGTAATGATTACGTGGCGCGCTTGAAGCGCGCCACGTAATTTAATACATCAACTAATTATTTGGCTTGCTCGAGACTGGTGATAACCAACAAACCAGTGTGCGCCCAGAATGCGCCATTAGTACCCATTGCCAAATTAGTGGTAGTTGGCCAATTGGTCCAATAGGTCTGGTTGTACGGAATGCGGTGCAGCCATTGGATGACAGGGACGTCGATCGTGTCTCGCCAGTAAATGCCCAGCGCTTGCGCGGCGAGTTCCGAGAACTTGGGATCGTCACTGCTAAGCGGAGCCATCTCGGTGAGAAGGGCATCATATTCCGGGTTCGAATAACGCGAGAAGGCGTTGTTACCCGCAGTTGTGCCGATGGGGGCGCTGTTGGTGGTTGTGTATAACTTTAATACCGCCTCTGGATCCTTCAAGCTTGCGCCGTGACCGAACATGTAAAGACCAGGTTCGCCGTTCGCCATATGGTTATAGGACTCTGAGCTAAAGTCAATGTCAGCATCAAAGCCGCCGGCGCGCAGCATTTCAACCAGAATCGTTACGATATCTGAATGAATGCCTTCGAAACCGTTAATGACGGCCGGTACTGTTGCGCCGTCTTTCTCCCATAAATCATCGCCGTTTTTGGCAAAGCCAGCGGCGGTCATAAGGGCGGCGCTTTCGTCAAGATCAAACTTGCGTGGTTCATATTGGGCTTCCAAGGCTTTGACATCAGCGCGGTCTGCAAATTTCTGCATGCCTGGATAAAGCGGGAAGGGATAGATGGTGGTAACTTTTGAACCTTCGTATAAGAGTTCGTCAATTTGGTCGCGGTTGACAGCCAGGCTGATAGCGCGGCGGACGTTCTTATCGTTAAAAGGCACGATCTGAGTGTTCATCCACAACGAGTTAGGCCACCAATCGAGGTAACCGTAAGGTGAAGAGCTACCGGTGTGTGTGGTGACTTTCGGGTTGGAATCAAGGATCTGCTTGGCAACGCTGCTGCGCACATCGAGGATGGCGTCAAATTCGTTGTTGACCAGGCGTTGGATCACGATGTCCATATTTTGGCCGACCTGGCCGCCAATATTCACAACGACGATGCGTTTGACCGCGGGTTCGGCGATACGGCCGGCTTTGACAGCCCACCAATCTGAACGCAGATCGTAGATCTTTTGGTTGGCGTCCCACAAAACGAGGCTATAAGGACCCGAATGGGCCATATCCAAACCGCCGGCAAAAGCTTGTACATCGGCTTCTGCTTCCAATACATGAGCAGGAACAATTGGAATTCCTGTGTCGAATTTGAGCATCAGCACTTCAAAGGCGAAGCGCGGAGCGGGGATCTTGAATGTGACTACCGCGGTTAGATCATCAGGAGTCGCGACGTTATCCATATATTGAACAAAGGAAGAATGATATGGAAGTTTGTCGTTTGCCAACTGGCCGTTGAATGTGAAAGCCACATCTTTGGATGTCACGGGTGTGCCATCGCTCCAGGCTGCATCTTTATTGAGTTTGATGGTCAATTCGGTAAAGTCGGCTTTGGTGTATTCCATGCTGTCAGCCAACCATGGGATTTCCTTATCGGCAAAAATACCGAAGTACATCAAAGGTTCCCACAACATGGCATTGCCGGATTGATGGGTATAACCGGTGGACCAGGGGTTGGTTGTGCCAATCGGATCAGAAATAGACCAGCCAAGGATGGCGGTATCTTCACGCGCAACTTCTGGCAAATCAGAAGTTGGGGCTTCGGTCATGGCCGGGGCTTCGGTCATAGCCGGGGCTTCAGTCATGGCCGGGGCTTCGGTTGCTTTGGCGCCGCAAGCGCCTAACATCATCGCGATCAACACGAAGACGCTTAATAACTTGAACTTATTCATTTGATTTGATCTCCTCTTTTGATAATTAACTAGATTCGTTTTGTAAACACAAACTTGGGTAAAGAGATAGGATGAATTAATAACTGTGAGTCACCTCCATTGCCAGGATGTTGCGTTTTTTAGGTCTAGCGACTAAAATTATAGGCGAATGATGATTTAATGTCAATTGCAATTTCGAAGAAACAATATAAAAAACAAGTGATAAGATGAGTTTTGCCTAAAACCCTTGAGAAAGCTAATGGTTTTCTAATGGAGCCTTATGGATGATGTATTAAAGCACCTGTTATTGGAAGAAGCCGAGCTTCAGTTCAAGTTTTTTAATGAAGAGACCGCATGGGAAATAGGCAGCGCCATCATCACTCGGGCGATAGCAGAAAAACTCCCGATCACCGTTGATATAAGACGCGGCGATCATCTAATTTTTCACGCCGGCCGCCCGGGCACCTCGGCTGATAATGATGAGTGGGTCAATCGGAAAGTTCGCCTCGTGAATCGGTTTGAGCACAGCTCATTTTATGTCGGTCAACTATTAAAAAGTAAAGGGAAACGGCTGGAAGATACATACTTAATATCCGAAAGTATTTATGCTCCGCACGGAGGTTGTTTTCCCATCATGCTAAAAGGCACTGGCATGGCCGGCACCATTACAGTTTCAGGTCTTGCGCAAGAAGACGACCATAAATTAGTCGTTTGGGCAATTAAGGAATATTTAAAACATGAAAATTGAATCAGAATTAAATCCAGTAATTTCAATGTTAGGACGCAGACTTCGCCTGGCGGTTATCGGCGGAGGACCCGGATCATTTATCGGCGCAATGCATCGGCAAGCCGCCAGACTTGATGATCGATTCGAACTGGTTACTGGAATTCTCTCTTCGGATCCTGCCCGCGCAAAAAAGGCCGGCCTGGAAATTGGCTTTGCCGCAGAACGACTATATACAAATGTTCAGGAAATGTTAAAAGCAGAATCTGCGCGCAAAGACGGGGCAGATGTAATCGCGATCATGACTCCTAACGATAGTCACTACGAATACGCAACTGCTTCATTGAAAAACGGATTTGATGTGATCTGTGATAAGCCAATGACAAATACGCTTCAAGAAGCTGAAGCATTGCATTTAAAAGTACAAGAGTCCGGCTTGATATTTTGTTTAACCGCGACGAATAGTCCTGCATTGCCCCGTGGGGATTCGTTGTATTGTTCGGCACTTGCGAACGCCCCCGTTCTGAACGCGACTTTTTAG
>JANODZ010000094.1:0-6796 GCA_031412935.1 Anaerolineales bacterium | reverse complement strand
GGTTGATTCCAACCACTCCGGAATGTCCTTCTTTAGCGAGATAGACTTCAACGAAATTGGCGATTGCTGTAATCTGATCGAGAAACTTCGGCGGTTTAATGGTATACGCGGCTGGAATCTTATAGGGAGTTTTGGCTCCTTTTCCGCCGGGCATATAGTAACGGTTGATGATGTTCTGTACCGGCTCAGGTAGTGAGAATTTTTCCAACGCGCGACGAACATTACCGCTTAAATCGCCGTCCATCAGGCGGCTGGTAAACACCCGGCTGATGCCTGTTCCAGATACGACTCCCAATTGACCCAATTGTGATACAGTTTTTGCCAAACGCCAATCGGAAATAGCGACACCCATGCCGCCTTGTATTAACTTTGGTAATTTCATTCAATACTCCAGTTTTTAAAACTAAATCGTAATCACCACAAAATAATGCATTTCACATTAATAACCCCAATTATAAGGCATAGTTCCTGTTTTCACAGATGAGTTTATTAATATTTTTTAATCATGTTTTTTGTTTCCGGAGATGGATAACATCCGCAGGATTGGGAAGCGACCAAGAATCAGATTAAATGCGAAGCGTGGCTCGGGCGTTGGTGATGCTGTTGAGGGCGATCAAGCCAACGGCGCTGGTCAGACCGATCAGCAGACCTCCGATCCAAATGGCCTGTGGAAATAAATTGTCGTTTAAGAATCCGCCGATGAGCGGAGCAAGTGTGCGTGCGAGACCCCAACCGAGCCAATACACAGACATGTATCTACCTCGCAGATCAGCAGGGGCTATGTCCGCGACATATTTGCTCGCGGTGGGCACGAGAGTTAATTCACCAAATGTGAGCACGACCATGCTGAACCAGAAGCCCCAGAAACCCGTCATCAGCGCAACGCTGCCAGCGCCGATAGCGTAGATAAACATGCCCGCCGCGGCAACCGGAAGTGTTTTATAGCGCCGTGTGATTTGTGTGATGGAAAATTGGACGAATACACACATGATGGCGTTGGTGGTGGGGATCCAGCCATACATTGCTTCAGGCACGCCAAAATTTGTTTTTGCGTAAACCGCCATCAGGATCCACATCATTGTAGGAGCGATGAGACCCATGCCTACGAGCGATACGAATGCCATGTATCCTTTATCATGGAAGACGCGCAAATACCCACTTGCGGCCAAGGCTGGATCGTCTAAAGAAATGGGTTTTGTTTCGCTGGGAGTTTTATTTAGAGTTTCATGCGCGAGGAAAAAGAGTAACAAGCTGTAAATAAGGAAGCCCGCGGCTGCGCCATAGAAAGCAAGATTATAGGAATTCGAGGCGAGGAATCCGCCGACTGCTGGACCCAAAGCAAACGCCGCATTATTGGCGATGCGATTAATGGCATATGCGTCAGTTCGTTTTTCAGTGGGGATCAAATCCGCGAGCATGGCATCCGCGCCCACTTGATACATGGGATTCGACAAACCGATGAAGATCATTAAGATCACAAAATGTGGATAGGTTTCTGCGCGCATAAGAAAAAAATAGGCGATACCGTTCAGCGCGAGGCTGAAAACCATCACAACTTTACGTCCGATCTTATCTGCGAGAGTGCCCGCCAGGAAAGAAGCAAAAAGCCCAGTGCCTGCATTGATGGAGATCAGTGTGGCAACCGTGCTGAGCGGCAAATGGAGCTTTCCACTTGCGTAAATCAGCAGGAAGGGCCAGATCATGCTTCCGCCGGCGGTACAAATGACGACGCCAGTGATCATCAGCCAGTATTGGCGTGGATAATTGTTATAAAGATTTTTTAATTTATGGATCACTTATTTACCCGAAGGAAATACATTCTGACTTGAAATACATCCGAAAATTTAAACTTAGAGCCACTTTCTGCGAACCTGTGTTGATAATGTTATGCCGATATTGTGCGATGGTATTATGTTGGTTTGACCAATCGCATAATGCGCCAACCACACTTTTGCCCAATCCTTTTTTGCGAAATTCAGGATGGGTGAGTACGCCAATATCCAGAAACCCGGTTCTTTCATAACCGCTTGCGGCGGCTACGAGTAATTCGTCAAGAAAACAGCCAAATGCCACTTGATGGCTTACTTCCACATAAGCTTCATCCACGTCTTCGGGCGTGTTTGCTTTATGCAAAATGGACATCGCAACTGTATCTGCTTCGGTCAATTGACGCAGGCTGAATGATTGGGGCGGAGTGTAATCTGTTAAATCTGAAGGGAATAGAAAATATGTCAATCCGATATCGCGTGCAAGAATCGTTTCGTCTTTCCAAGCTTCTTGAATATGTTCACCTGTTATGGATATATTCGCAGGTAATTTCTTCAACATTGTATCGAGTCGGAAGAAATAAGCGGGGTCAAACTCTACAAAGGTATGTTTTCCGATATTCCAAAGGACGATGATCTTATCCCCATCATATTTACTTTCTGGCAATAAGGTTGTTCCGTTCTGTTTTACGGTTTCCACTGAACGGCCAAAGTGACTCGTCCAGTTTTGATAAATCGTGTTTTCATAAGCAATTTTGTCCATGGGGAAAAGAGTTTAACATAAAAAACAGATGAATATCTCCGCCCTTAAGTGTATTTCTCGGCCAGCTTGTGAACCGTATTCACGCCGCGTAATGTCGATTTTATTCCCAGGGCTTTTTCAAAAACTGCGTTTGATATCTTCGAATCGCTTTGCTTCTTTTTACACATCCAGTAAATCTCCCGCCCATGTATATTAAAACTATCTATGTCAGTTTGTAATGACATCAGCTTTTGTTTTGCAGTAGCATCGAGCTCATCAGCAAGGAAGCTGATATTTAGCGCTGTTGCCCCATCCAACTGCGATTGAGGGAAAGGTTTGTGTTTTGAAATTTCTGTTAATTCCGTATCGGTTCTGATGAAGGTCGCCACTTCAAATCCCAATGGTTCTTTCAGGCAGGTTTCGATCTTCTTTTCAAACACTTTAGAATTCCCCGCTTTTGCGTCAAAGATGACATTTCCGCTGGCGATAAATGTTTCAACATTTGAAAAGCCAAGTGACTCAAATAACTTTCGTAAATGATCCATTTTGACGTTATGGCCGCCGACATTGATTGCACGAAGGAATGCGATATGTTTTGTCATGGTTTAATCCTTCCGAAAGATTTTTAACGCAATGCCGCCGGGACGCTAAGTTTTTTCTTTGCGACTCTGCGTATTTACGTAAAATTTACGCCCCTTCTGCAAGGCGATATTTTCAGCTATTTTAACAGCTTATACATAAACACCGTCGTATGGAGCGAGCCATCCATACTGCGCGAGTACTCTGGAATGGAGCCTGCTCGCGCATAACCCAGCTTGGAATAAAGGTGTTCGGATGGATCGCCCTCCCTTGTATCAAGAATTAATGTTGTGCGTCCTGCTTGAAGTGCTTCGGTTTCTATTGCATTCATTAGCGCCTGACCCACTCCCTGGTTTCGATTGGATGAGTGAACCATGAGCTTGGCAATTTCTGCCCGATGAATTCCATTTGGACGGCTGGCTAAGTCAAGTTGAACTGTGCCGATGATTCCATCTTCAATTTTCGCAATCAGCAGAATCCGATGGGGACTTTTTATTGCTACGGCAACTTCCCGCCAATAACTGATCGCATCCTCATGCGTGAGCGGTTGAAGAAAACCAATGGATGCGCCGCTTGCGACTGTATCCTGTAAAAGAGAAGTCAGTTTTGAAAGTAGTTGAATTGCACTATCAGGTGCTAGGCGTTGGATGATCATATTTATGGACTGACATCGATTGGCTGAATTAAATAGCGGATGACTTCATCCTCGCGTATTGTCGGCGGGTACTCATAACCATAATCTATTCGAACAATGTTTCCCTGATCAACTCTAAGAGTTACACTTGTGTTTTTATTCTTTCCAATGAAGACGATTGCATATTCTCCAGCTGGATGGTCTTTATCGACAAATTTCGGCTGTGCAGCTTCATAAACGGCGAACAACGCTGATACATCCAGACCCTCCCAGTTCTCTAACTCAGCCTTTCGCAAAAAATGACCTTCTGAATCAAGAATGGGGAGGACTTCTACAACAGATCCTTCCTGTTCGCCATCAAGGCATTTCGGTGGTCCGCCAAGTCCGTCAGCAAAGGTGCAGCTGGTTTGCGTCAACCTGATCAAAGATTTCAACTCGTTTGTGTCCCCTCGCAGGACAAGTTCAATGATTCTGTCCAGCTCAACCATGCCTGTTGAATTGGTGGGAATATTGCTGGTTTGAGTAGTTGAAACAGCGCAGGCATATAATAAGATCGAAGCTAGATTAATGTATAGTGCGAGATTTCTTACTTTCTTTGCAACCATAATTATCACTCTCCTCTTATTTTATAATCAAGATAAATCGGAATGAGTTTAAATTATAGCATTGACTTGTTCCGGAAGATAAAAAAACAGGCGAAGATTTCTTCGCCTGTTTTTCATCTTAACCCTTTGCTTCTAACTTCGTCCGCCGCTGCGTCCGCTGCCGGGGCGAGGTGCGCTTTTGCGGGCGTCTTTCTCGCGGGCTTCTTCAGCAGACCAGCCTTCGAGCACAGCCTGACGTGAAAGGCGGATCTTGCCTTGCGGGTCAACATCGGTGACCATGACAGTCAATTCGTCACCCAATGCGCAAACATCTTCCACTGAATTTACCCGCTCACTGGCAAGCTGTGAAATGTGAACGAGTCCATCCATGCCGGGCAATAGGTTCACAAATGCGCCAAAGGCTTCAATGCGGACAACTTTGCCGGTATAAATGTTGCCGATCACGACGGATTCGGTCAACCCTCTTACGCGTTCCTCGGCGATCTTCGCGCCGACGCTGTCTGTTGAAGCAATATAGACCGTGCCGTCTTCTTGAATATCGATCTTGGTATGAGTTTCTTCCTGCAAAGCGCGGATGTTCTTTCCGCCCGGGCCAATGAGTGCGCCGATCTTGTCAATCGGAATTTTTACAGTGATGATGCGCGGCGCGTGAGGTTTCAATTCCGCTCGGGGTGCATCCAAGGCTTCGAGCATCTTTTTCAAAATGGACATGCGCGCCACGTTTGCCTGTGCCAATGCTTCCTTCATCATTTGCGTGCTCAAGCCGCTGATCTTGATATCCATTTGTAAAGCGGTGATACCCGCCGCAGTGCCCGCAACTTTGAAATCCATATCGCCGAGATGATCTTCGGTTCCTTGAATGTCGGTCAAAATTTTATAGCGGCCAGGAGCCTGCCCTGAGCCTGTCGAAGGGTCAGTGATCAGTCCCATGGCAACGCCGGAGACGGGCGCTTTGATCGGCACGCCTGCATCCATCAATGCCAAAGTCGAGCCGCAGACTGATCCCATTGAAGTGGAGCCGTTGGATGACAAAGCCTCAGAAACAACGCGGATCGCGTACGGGAAGGATTCTTCGGCTGGGAGAACGGGTTCGAGCGCACGCTCCGCCAACGCACCATGCCCAATCTCGCGCCTGCTCTGTCCACGAAGCATTTTAACTTCGCCTGTGGAGAAAGGCGGAAAGCTGTAGTGATGCATATAGCGCTTGTTCTTATTTGGAGAAAGGTTATCAAGTTCCTGTGCCTCACCGAGTGTGCCGAGTGTGGCAAAAGATAGTACCTGAGTCTCGCCGCGTGTAAATAGGCCGGTGCCATGGGCGCGGGGAGATAAACCTACTTCGCACCAGATCGGGCGGATCTCTGTCGGTGTACGGCCATCGGGACGTTTGCCCATGCTCAAAATTCTTTCCCGCACGATCTTGTGTTCGGCTTCGCTAAATGCAGATTTCACATCTTTGGTTGAAGGTGCAGTTGCGTTGCCTTCGATGCAGAACTCAGCGACGACAGCTGCTTGTAATTCATCCATGCCGCCATAAAATTCATTTTTGCTCAAGGGTTTATCGAGCAGTTCATTCATTTTTGCATTTACAGAATTAAATACTTTCTTTTGCAATTCTTCGTTGGCTGTCGTGATGGTTGCAGTACCTTTGGGCTTGCCAATTTCAGCCTGCATCTTGAGTTGCAGATCAATGATCGGCTGGATGGATTGATGTCCCAATTCCAACGCGGCTACCATCACATCTTCAGGGATTTCGCTGGCGCCGCATTCAACCATGAGAATCGCGTCTTTGGTGCCGGCAATTCTCAGGTCCAGATTTGATGCATTCATTTCTTCAAATGTCGGGTTGAGCACAAATTCGCCGTTCACGCGCCCAACGCGCACAGCGCCGACAGGTCCAGCCCAGGGAATATCCGAGATCATGATCGCGGCCGAAGCGGCATTGATCGCAAGAATATCAAGCGGATTAACACCATCGGCTGAGAATGTGTACATGATCACCTGCACTTCATTCCGCATGCCGTGTGCAAAGAGTGGGCGCAGAGGGCGGTCTGTCAGGCGCGCCACAAGAATTGAATCTGTGGAGGCGCGGCCCTCCCGTCGGAAGAACGAGCCGGGGATCTTGCCGCCAGCGTACATGCGCTCTTCAAAGTCAACAGAAAGGGGGAAGAAATCAATTCCTTCGCGTACGCCGCCCATGGTGGCTGCGGCAAATACGATTGAATCTTCCACACCGAAGGTGACCGCGCCGCCCGCTTGAGCGGCCAATGTGCCGGTCTCAAAGGTGAAGGTACGCGTGCCAACAACTGCTGAATAGCGTTTTAATTCGGGTTTCATATTTTGTCTCCTGTTGCGCAAGATTAATCTTGCGGACCTCAAGGATGGCGCTTCCGACCGGTTATATTGCTTTGCGAACGACGAACGTTCGATTGCCCGCGACATCTCGGGACTGAAAGGCATTGACAAATTGGCC
>JANODZ010000093.1:0-3254 GCA_031412935.1 Anaerolineales bacterium | reverse complement strand
CCGTCGCGCGTCGCGTAATACTGGTAGCGCACCGCCTCGCGCCGAACCTTCCGGTGATGTAATCCTCGGTCTTCTTGTGCTTCGGCTTGAGGTAAATCTGGTCGGTCTCGCCGAACTCGATCATCTCGCCGAGGTACATGTAGGCAGTGTAGTCCGACACCCGCGCCGCCTGCTGCATGTTGTGGGTGACGATGAGGATCGTCACGCGGTCCTTGAGGCCGTGGATCAGTTCCTCGATCGAGGCGGTAGCGATCGGATCCAGCGCAGAGGTTGGTTCGTCGAAAAGCAGGATCTCGGGATCCGTGGCGAGTGCGCGGGCAATGCAGACGCGCTGCTGCTGGCCGCCGGACAGGTTGAACGCCATGTCCTGCAACCGGTCTTTCACCTCATCCCAGATCGCCGCGTTGACCAGCGCCTCCTCGACCTTCTCCGCGATGCTGCGCCGCGAGCTTTCACCGCCACCCCACTGCGCGGCAGAATTGTAACCCGCTTACCCGACAAACGCGCCTGACCGAATATGACTTTTGTTTTATTATTCAATTGCAAGTCAACCGTTTTTTCTTCAACGGAGGAATTCAATAGAATGATCAATCCCTCTCGTTTATAAGTGCGTTCAAATGCCATCACGTCCCCTTCCGCATATAATCGATTGTAAGTGCCACGCCGAAGTGACTTGAATTTTGTTCGTAACGCTGTGCAGGATTTGGTATATGCGAGCAGACTATTATCCCAACTGATTTCATGATCCCATGGAAAGGATTTTCTGCATTCAGGGTCGTGGTTGCCATCCAGACCGATCTCATCGCCGTAATAGATACATGGCGCGCCGGGCAGGGTGAACATCAGTAAATAAGCAAGCTTCAATGCATTTTTATCGCCATTGACACACGAAAGGAAGCGCGGCATATCGTGGCTGTCTAATAAATTTAATTGCGCGAAAGTGATATCGGCGGGATAAAGATTCAAAATTCGGTCAATTTCATTCGCAAAATCATAAGCGCTGGTGCGCCGAACGCGGTCTTTGATCCCGCCTGCGGCTGAGATCACCTCCATATTCAAATGTGACCCGCCGAAGAAACTCAGGGATGCGGCTGTAAATAGATAGTTCATTACCGCGTCAAATTGATCGCCTTGCAGCCAGCGCTGTGCTTCATGCCAAATTTCGCCTACGATATAAGCATCAGGATTGATCACGCGCACACGTCTGCGAAACTCGCGCCAGAATTCGTCATCGTCAATTTCGCCCGGTACATCCAGGCGCCAGCCGTCTATGCCGAATTTGATCCAATACTCGGCGACGCCAAATAAAAATTCACGCACCGCAGGCGTACTGATATTGAATTTTGGCAGGGCAGGGATATTCCACCAGGCTCGATATCCAATGGTTGTCAGGCTGTCTTCATGGTGCAGGGATTTTTGCTCATGCGGCGTAGGGTAGGCTCCCCAGTGTTTTATGCCGTTCAAGCGTTCCTCATCAAAATAAAACCAATCTTTATAAGGTGATTTTTGACCAGTTTCAAGAACATGGTGGAATTGCCAAAATCCGCGGCTGGCATGATTGAAGACACCATCCAGAATGATATGCAACCCGCGCTTGTGCGCTTCTTTCAATAATTTTTTTAGCGCATCATTACCACCCAGCAAAGGGTCAACCGTATAATAATCGAATGTATGATAACGATGATTGGATGCCGACGCAAAAATCGGGTTTAAATAAATTGCGCTACAGCCCAACTCTTGGATGTAATCAAGTTTTTCGATCACACCATACAAATCACCGCCTTTGAAACCATAAGGTGTGGGCGCTGAATCCCAGGACTCAAACGGCAGCGAACCCGCAGGGTTGCGTGTACTCCTTGCAAAGCGATCTGGAAATATTTGATAAAAAATTGCGTCTTTCACCCAATCAGGAGTCGGCATTCTAGTCCTCGGTAGTTTGGATTAAATTTCAAAACCCATATCGCGTACGGATTCAGATTTTCAAATGGTATTCCTGAAATGTTTAGCCGCTTCATCTTACGCCGACAGCTGACCCAGTCCCAAAGCGGGTGCGTTCCCAGCCCCGGCAAAAATGGGCGTGCGGAAGGTAATTTAATAACGGGGCGAAGGGCTTTGTTTATTTATTAAACACCATCTTGCGGTTGTGAGCCGTTGTTAAATCAGTAAGGTTTCCGTCACTTCCACTACCCCAAGGATATTGATACTCAAGATTAACCGGAGTTGAAGGAGGCGTAGCAGTAGGCGCTTGCCCCAGCAAGGCGGTATAAGGCTGTGGGGTAATATCTGTAATCGACGCCAGACTGGTATAGTAGTACACTGCAATGCGGCCATAGCCGCCGGAAGCAGAACCCGCTACCGTCCCTCCTGCCGCGCTCGCAACATTTAATGTAACAGCAGCACCTTCAATTCGAATACTGCCCCCAGAACCACCACCACCATATACACCGTTGACAAGATTGCCATTCGATCCATTTGCAGTAAGTGTTCCCTGAAAGTTAATCACATTTCCAGCAACATAGATAGCACCTCCTCCGCGTCCCCCAGTAGCGCCAGATGGAAACCAAAGGGTACACCATCGGTCACTATTCGGTCCGCAAACCTTTTCTCTCACAGAATACTTACCACCAGTACCGCCACCAGAACCATTAAAGAGCTTATTAAGTTGCTGGTCACCATATACGCTCCCTCCCCCAGCCGTTCCATAGCCGCCTCCGCCTCCAGTTGCCCACTGCAAGTTGCCGGAATAGGAACCCGCCCCATAACCACTGTCGCTTCCATAACCAAGTCCATTGGTGCTGATTATCCCGGTACCACTCAGAGTCCCGGCAACCCGGAAGACAAGGATGCCATATTTATTGCCATCAAATGCCGAGGCAGTCAGGGTTCCGTCGATCGTCAGGTTGTCGTAGTTCGGCACACGTTGAATAATAATTCTTTGTTGGCCTGAGCCGGTACCAATATTCGAATCATCGCCTGCATTCGCTCCATACCACCCAGTTTTTGATGTTTTGAAATAAACAGTATCGCCAATGAGAGCTCCCACTTTCAAAAATTCAAAATTGCCCATGTTTACACCCGAACCATTCAAATGCATTAATAATATTTCGTCGCCGGAAGTAAAGCAATTCGATGTGGGTATACTCGAAAGTTTGGCATGCGAGTCACTAAGCTGTGTAACACTGTAAACCACTCCATCCGCGCAGGTGCGTCATTACTATAGTTTGTATTAAGATTAAAATGTTTTTTTCAAAAAG
>JANODZ010000092.1:0-3175 GCA_031412935.1 Anaerolineales bacterium | reverse complement strand
CGCCTTTTAAAAGATTACACAAAATTCCTTGACGTGCATGGGCTCAAAGATGCGCGTATCGGCGTCGCAAGAAATATGTGCGGAACAGACCCGCGCATCATCAAGATTTTTGAATCCTGCATTGAGGTCATGAAACTAAATGGGGCTGTGATCGTTGACCCTGCGAATGTGCAGAATTTCAATAAATTTGGCAGGACTGAAACTGAAGTTTTATATTTTGAGTTCAAAGCCGATCTAAATAAATATCTAGCCAGCGCAACTGCGGGTGTAAAGACAATGGCAGATGTGATCAAATTCAATCAAGAAAATAAAGAGTGTGTCTTGCAATATTTTGGTCAGGAACACATGCTGGCTGCGCAGGAAAAAGGAAATTTGCGCGATAAAAAATATCGCGCGGCGCTTGCGAAGAATCTGTTCCTCACGCGTAAAAATGGCATTGACGCAACCATGAAAAAATATAAACTCGATGCGATCATTGTCCCTTCCGGCGGACCCGCGTGGATGATCGACCTGGTGAACGGTGACGCGATCAATTGGGATATGGAAGGTACCTCTCCTGCGGCCGTGGCGGGGTATCCGCACATCACTGTGCCTGCGGGATACATCTTCGGATTACCGGTAGGGATTTCTTTCTTCGCTAAAGCATGGCAGGAACCAATTTTGATTAAGCTTGCTTATGCCTTTGAGCAGGCCACCAAAGTCCGCAAGCCGCCAGAGTTTTTGGCGAGCGCTAAAGTGTAAGCGGAGCGCGGACTTTAGTCCGCTTATTTACCCACCTTACGCTGTAGGGGCGACCCGCCCAGCGGGAACAAAGCGCTCCGATAAATCTTGAAGGGTCGCCCCTACGGGTAGCGCAGGAAATTTGCGTAAGGTGAGTTATTTAAACAAAATGCGGACTGAAGTCCCCGCTCCAGTTATAAATCAACTTTTTTCCCCAAACCTAATTCCAACGCTTTTTGATAAACCAAATTCGCGGCGACCAGGTCTTCCATGGCGTGTCCCATGGATTTGTAGATCGTGGTCTCGTGTTCGTTTCTCCTGCCAGGTTTTTGATTTAATAAAACTTCACCAAGCTCGGTTCCAAATTCAACATTTAACCCCTGCAATTCCGCGCTGCCGACAGGCGGCGGACTGAATGCGACTTTTGATTCTACAAAGACATGGCTGTTTTCAACCAGGTCACGTGGTAATTCTCCGCCCGGTGGACGATAACCCACTGAGGTGATGTGTGTGCCTTCCTTAAGCCATTCAGATTTGAGGACTGGTTCAAGCGATGAAGTGCACAGGCAGACTACGTCCGCGTTGGAAACTGCCTGTTGGACGGAATCAGATGTCGCTGCGTTGGATGCGCGGACGGCTAATGCCCGGGCTTTGGAAATATCCTTCGAAGCGATCCTAATCTTTTCGATGCCGCTCAGAGTCCCGATCATCTTTAAATGAGCATTGCCCAAAACGCCTGCGCCAATGACCGCGATGGTATTGCTATTTTTGCGCGCCAGCGTTTTGATGGATAGCATTGCAGCCGCCGCGGTGCGCAGCGCGGTGATATATTCGCCGTCCATGAAGGCGATGGGCGAGCCTGTTTCAGAATCAAAGAGCGTGATCACGGCCTGATGGTCTGGGATGTTTTGTTTGTGGTTTTCGTGAAAGACACTGACAAGTTTAATGGATATGAGTTTGTCCGGCATATAGGCCGGCATGCCCACTAAAATACCTTTGGGTGCGACGGCCTGGTTGCGCGGCGGGACGTTGAGTTGATTTGCGCTTAATGCCTTGAAGCCTTCTTCAAGGGCGGTAAGAAGTTCGAGGGGGTCAAGAAGTTTTTCAACTTCGGCGTGAGTGAGGAAGAGCATATTGAATTACCTACCTGTTGCCACTGGTGACTTTGGCCGTAGCGGCCGAACGCGTGTGAACGCCGAGCTTTTCAAATATCGCTTTAAGATGGCGTTTGACGGTATTGGTTGAGATGATAAGTTTATCTGCAATTTCCTTGTTGACAAGACCCAACGCCAGCAAATTCAAGACTTCGCGTTCGCGTTCGGTCAGCGCGCTTAATTCATCCGTGGCAGTGTAAGCGATTTTTACATTTTCGAGGATCCGTTTAAAAGTGATGCGGTCGAAGGATTGTTTTTCGATATAAGCAGAAATGGAATATTTGGAATATATCCGTTCGATCTCATCTGGTTCAGAGAAGCCGCTGACAACAATTGCTGGAATATTATTTGCTTTTGTGATCTCAAGCAGTTGATATCCCTGGGGGGTCTGGTTGTTTTTCTTGTTGATATTTTCATTAAGAGAAAGATCGAGGATGGCAATCGAGTATTTATCCCTGCGTAACAAGCCAAGCGCTTCGCCAAAACTTGTGCTGGGTTGTACCTGGAAGCCTGATTCTTTCAGAAGGTCCTCCAAAATATTTCTCCAGCCGGCGTCATCTTCCACGATCAAAGCCTGGTTTAAAAGGTTTTTGGCCGTGCTGAGATTGGGATTTGATAAAGATGAGATGGGGATTGTTGAAATTTTATTGTTATCCGTCATTTGCGGCGCGCTGACGAGAATACGATTGACAATGTCTTTGAATTGACGGCGTTGAAAACTTTCCTTGCGTAAAAAAGTGAAGGCTCCGAAATCGGTTAATGCAGTCACTGCCAGCTCAACGGTGGCAAAACCTGTCAATAATATTGTGCGGCAATTAGGGTCGAGGCGTCTCACGCTGTCAAGCACGCGCAGGCCGTCTTTGTTATTGTGATCGTTTGGCGAAAGCGATAGATCTACAACCGCGAGACGGTGGAGTTTATTTTTAAGTAGCGGAATTGCCTCAGCCAGATTTGCGGCAATATCGACTTCGAGTCCGCAATCTGAAAGGATCTCATTCATGATCTGCTGCCAGGAATTGTCGTCTTCAACAATTAAGGCGCGCATCTCTGGTGATTTCATTCTTGGTTCTCCGCAACAGGCAGATGCAAATGAAAAGTTGTTCCATGCTGACCGTCGCTTTCGAGGGTGACGGTTCCACCAAGACGCGTCATCCAAGTTTTAACCCACCAGAGTCCGAATCCCATTTTGCCGGGGTTCGCGCGGCTGGAAAATTCCAGGTCAAAAATCTGTTCGTGAAGTTCGGGCGATATTCCAGGTCCGCTGTCTATGATTGAAATCTCGACCCACTGTGGATTTGAAG
>JANODZ010000091.1:0-5492 GCA_031412935.1 Anaerolineales bacterium | reverse complement strand
CCAACAATCCTAATGCAGCGCCGCCGAACAGCTCACAGGCCGCCGCGGCGCAATCCATGGAAACACCTGATTGGCTTAGTGGTCTGGGTGACGACGTTACCACTGAATCTGTATTTAATCAAAGCGGCAACAATCCTAATGCAGCGCAGCCGAACAGCTCACAGACTGCCGCGCCGCAATCCATGGAAACTCCTGATTGGCTGAGTGGTCTGGGTGATGCGGAAACCTCTGTATCTGAACTCACTCAAAGCGGCAACGGTCCTGATTCTTTATCAGCATTTGGAAGTTTTCCATCCTCTGAACCCGCGCTTGCGCAGCCTGGGGAGGTCCCGGATTGGTTGGCCGGACTTGATAATAAACAATCTTCTGACTCTGACGCGATACAATCCGCTAACGTCCCGGATTGGTTGGCCGGACTTGGCGATTCAGATTCCGCTGAGCCTGTCTCAACAGGAAGCGTTCGTAATTGGCTGGCGGGCGTCGGGGATGTTAAACCTGATCCTAATCAGCCTGGTGTATCTATCGAAAACCTTGGCACTACTGCCCAGGAACAAGATGACGCAGTCGCCTGGCTTGAATCTCTTGCAACCAAACATGGAGCCAAGCCTGAAGAGTTGGTGACAGATCCAAATAAGCGCAGTGATACTCCGCCGGATTGGGTGGTGCAAACACAAAAATCGGATCAACAAGCTTACGCAACTTCTCCCAGCGGCTTCGACTCAACTGCTGATGAACAAGATGACCCGGCGGCTTGGCTTGATTCTCTGGCAACCAAGCATGCTACCTCGCCTGAAGAGTTTATTCCAGATCAAAATAGTCGAAATGAATCTGTGCCGGCCTGGGAAATGCAAACACAAAAAATGGATTTACAGGACTCAGCGCCAACTGTTGAGAGCCTGGGTTCAACGGCGCAGGAACAAGATGATGCCATGGCCTGGCTCGAATCACTCGCGGCTAAACATGGCGCCAAGCCTGAAGAGTTGGTGACTGACCCAACGAAACGTTTTGACAGCCCGCCGGAATGGGTAGCGCAAGCTCAATCGATCGGAGAGGCGCAATCTGCCTCCGCTTCAATAAATGCAGAAGAAAAAGAAGAATCCAGCCAGCCGGCTGAAAGAGTGGAAAATGCGCTGAATATCGGAGAGCAATATTTTGCTGAATTTGAAAACGCAGCTCCTGCCGCGCCGGCCGCCCCCGCAAATGACGAAACCGGTATGTGGCTGCGCAATCTTGAAGAAAAAGAAAAACAAAATGAATCCCTCGCGCAACCTGCCAGTGAAGAAAAGAATGCCCCCGATTGGTTGACTGAATTTAATGAAAAACCTGACCCTTCTCCCGGCGATATTCCTGAATGGCTAAACGTCTCACAACAAACCCAAAATTCGGACGATCAAATTAATATCGCCAATGACGATTCTCCTCTGCAAAAATCGGGCCTGCCCAATTGGATCAAAAATGATGAAGAAATTTCAGTTCCAGCGGAATCCTTAACCAACCAGGAACTTCCTCAAAATGATCTTTCAAATTGGTTAAGCGGTCTGGATGATGAACCCGGGCTTCCGTTTGAAAAAATGCCAAGCCCTGATTCTATTTTATTTGGATCCATGCCCGCAGCGCCTCTTCAAAAACCAACTGGACAGGAATCTACTAATTCGCAGTCCGACTTGCCTGATTGGTTAAATAATATAGACTCGCTCAGCGCAGAGCCGCAAGAGGGGCTGATGGACTCCATTGCTCAGGAATCAATTATCCCCGCCTCAACCTGGAGCGAGGAGACTGCTCCTGTAAATATGAAGGAGAATCTGCCTGACTGGCTGAATGGCGCGGAAAAAGAAGAACCTGCAAAAATTGCCGAAGAAGATCCTGCACCCTGGTTGCATCGGGAAGCATTCGAAACAAAAGAAATGCAACAACCCACGCCCACCTCGCCTTCTGATTGGCAGCCTGTCGAGCCGAAACAACCTATGCAAGCGCCTACGGATAAGAGAGAAATGTCCCCGCTGGAAATGCACAATCATTTTGTGCCGCCTTCCGCCGACCCGCACGCACGAGCTCAGCCGCAGTCACAACACCCATTTGAAAGTGGAGCGCCTGTGAAGAAGAAGGCTGGCTTGCCCGCGAAGCAGCGTCAACCGGAGGCGAAGAATATTATTGTTGCGTTGAGCCAGGCCAAAGGGGAGCTTGATCGGGGTGATATCCCGACAGCCATTGACCATTATAAGAAGCTCATCAAAAAGGGCAAGCATCTTGATGAGACGATCCGTGATCTGTCCGAATCGATCTACCGCTATCCTGTGGAGGTTGGTATTTGGCAGACTTTAGGCGATGCCTATATGCGCGCCAATCGTTTGAAGGAAGCGCTTGAAGCCTACAACAAGGCGGAAGAGTTAATTCGTTAATCCGCGAGGCGGATGATGGGTGCGGCTTTTATATTTTAAATTGGAGGATTTTCTGTGGAAAGAACGCTCGTATTGGTGAAACCCGATGGGGTGCAGCGTGGACTCATTGGTGAAGTGATCGCCCGCTTTGAACGCCGCGGACTTCGGATGGTGGCTGCAAAATTTATGGAAGTAAGTTCTTCGCTGGCTGAATCACATTATGCCGAACACAAAGGCAGGCCGTTTTATGATGGCTTGATTCAATATATCACCTCCGCGCCGGTCATGGCGATGGTTTGGGAGGGACCCAATGCAGTTGCGGCCATCCGTCAGACCGTTGGTTCAACCAAACCTGTCGAAGCTGCGCCGGGTACGATTCGTCATGATTATGCCCTTGAAGTGGGACGCAATTTGATCCATGCTTCTGATAAACCTGAAAGCGGCGAGCGCGAAGTTGCGCTTTGGTTCAAGAAGGAAGAACTCATAGACTGGAAGCGTGCCGTAGACGCGTGGGTGTTTGAGAAATAAACTGTAAGCAGTATTCGTAACCAGATCAATAAAGAAAATATCCCGCGCAACACTGCGCGGGATATTTTTGCCCAATAGATTTTATCGGTAATAGCAAAAACAATTGTTGTATCCGTAGACACTTGCACCTGGTGCCAGCGCAGGTGTTACCTGGATTTTCGCCAATTTGCCTTTTGAAATTTTCAAATCTGCCTAATCTGCGGATTATTTCCGATAATGTCCAATTATTACTATTGCACCTTCAACAATATTTTTCCGTCTGCCCATAATTCTTCAAGGTTATAAAAGCTGCGTTGATCGGGAGAGAAAAGATGCACGACCACGTCGCCGTAATCGACAATGACCCAGCCGTCGCGCGCGAAGCCCTGCCTCTTGCCCTTTTTTTTATGACTGGAGCGAATATCCTCCAGGGTGGAATTGGCGAGCGCGTCGATCATACGGTCACTCGTGCCGCTGCAGATGATGAAGTAGTCGGTAAACGACACAATATCTTTTAGATCTATCAGGACAATTTTTTCCCCTTTTTTGTCTTCAAGGGAGTTTACGATTTCACGTGCAAGTTCTAATGCGTTCAGGTTTCACCTCAGGCTTTGAATAATGCAGCGGAGAATATTTTTGTGTAAATGGATCCGCTGGGTTGTAAATCGCTTTTTATAATATGGATGGAGTCTATGCGGGCTGACCCAATATTGCCAAGTTGAGTCTGAACCAGTACGCCATGGATTTTTTGAAGTTCCAACGGACCGATATTTTTGCGGGCGCGTCCGATGGTGAGATGCGGCGAGAAGGGTTTTTCTTCCGGGTCGTATCCCAGTTGGGATGTTCCGGCCTCGATTCCTTCCTGGAGGGCTGCCAACTGCGTCGGGGCGTGAATCCCAATCCAAAGGATGCGCGGCCGGCGCGAGCTGGGGAAGGAACCCAGACCGCTCAATTGTAAGTCAAATTGAGGATGCGAATTTGCTTCACGATTGATTAATTGTTTTAGGAAGTCGACATGCGAGGCGGCGATATCCCCGAGAAATTTTAAGGTCAAATGCATATTTTGAGTTGGAACCCAGCGAATGATGTCCGACCCAAGCAAATGCCGTAAACGGGCGGTATGTTTTTCAATCGCAGCCAGCGTATTTTTGGGAAGTTCGATCGCTATGAATGCGCGGAGTTGACTCATGCGATGATCAGATAGGTCTTTTGCGGCAGGTTCATTGTTTAGCCTGGTATTAAAATAGCATAAACTAAAGAAATTGACAAGAGGGTTGTGGATCGTGTTATATATTTCCTTCCGTACAAAATAATATTAATGGTTTTTGGGCGAACCAAACGGACCAAACGCTTCAAACCAGCCTTTTGAATTTTATCATTCCAGGTGGACTCAATTGACTCCTTGTATCAGTCAACCGTAGGTCAGGCTTTTAGCCTGACGCTCTCTGGAAGTTTTATGCATGGCGGGTTACAAACCCGCCCTACGAGTATTTATGCAAGAGGTCTAGTATGCTTGTTTCGCAAAACAAGAGCTTATACCACGGAGTGCACAGGGTTCACAGAGGCTTTTGAAGGGGTTTTCTCCGTGATCTCACCTGCACTGCAACAAACGCAGTGCGGCGCAAGTGTCGTAGGATTTGTTGTAAAAAGCATTTAAGAAACACTCTCTTAGGACTTTTGCAAGAGGTCTAATGATGGTTTCGTAAGAATCCATCAAATCTGACAGTCTAATAAAAATAAATGGTAATGGATCGAAGTAATAATTAAAGGGAAAGTCTTATGCAGCTAAAATCCTGGCGTCTTGGCGTTAAAAATATCCTTAATTATATAAGCAAAGCCACGCCCTGATAAACATCATCTAGTTGGAGGAAGCATGACCGAGTTGGAAGCATTTCGCGCAGAAAAGAACAGGTTTTTTGGGAATAATCCGCAAAGCCCGTTGACGCGTGAACAGAAAAAAAATTTTCAGGGTTTGAATTATTTCCCCGAGAAAAAGGATTTACGCTTTGAGGTTACGGTTGACGAATTCCATCTGAAGGAATCTTTTGAAATGCAAACTTCAACGGGTGATGTGCAAATTTATGAGAAGTTTGGAAAGTTTCGGTTTATGGTGGATGGAGCGCAGGCGGAGTTGACGATTTATCAGAGTCAAAATGGATTTTTCCTGCCCTTTGTGGATTCATTGGCGGCTCTTGAGACCTACCCGGCCGGGCGTTATCTTGAACCTGAGTCTTTGTCCGGAGGCCGCTTTATGGTGGATTTCAATCTGGCGTATAACCCTTATTGCGCTTATAACGAGAGATGGTCCTGCCCGATCACCCCGGCCGAGAATCGCTTGAAGGTTGCGGTACGCGCGGGGGAGAAGTTATTTCACGAGTAAACTCCCTCACCCTGCCCTCTCCCAACGGGAGAGGGGGAAGTCGTCCAGAAAAAAAACCGTGATCATCGGGGTGAGGGAGAAAAGCCGGTGCATCGGTGGATTGCCCTGAGGACATGCGGGCCCAGTATTACGAAACCGGGCTGAATGATTGCCGACAGAAGGCGATCGACAAGACGAATTATCCAGAATTCTCCGGGATCACCTTCGCCGGGCTCGGCGCAACCTGC
>JANODZ010000090.1:0-7911 GCA_031412935.1 Anaerolineales bacterium | reverse complement strand
GGCTGCCAAAAATATGCTGGTAAAAAAGGCGAGAATGGCGTAGTGAGTCTTCATGCAGTGGTGAAACTCCGAAAGTAGACAAAGATTGTATTATTAGTATAGCATGCCTGTCAAGCCATCAAGCCTTCGTTGATTTAAAAGAATATTTAGAGGTCTAACGCAAACAACTTAAGCTGCGTATCATCTTCAGACAGCTTAACCATCTTTTCGAATTTAAAGCCCAACTTTTCCAGCACATGGATCGAGGCCTGGTTATCGGGTGTGGTGATCCCTGCGATGCGTTTTATTGCAAGGGTATTTCTTGCATAAACCAGCACAGCGGATGCGGACTCAAACGCGTAGCCTTTCGAACCATATTGCGGCAGGAAGGCAAAGCCAATATCCACATCTGCCAGTGAGTCTCTTTTTACCAATCCGCAGATTCCAATGGGAAGGTCATTTTCTTTCAGCAGGGTCAGGTATAAGCCGAAGCCGAAGCGTTCGTAGCTTTCGATCAGTTTTTTTGAAAGGAAGTCATGAGCATCATCCAGGGTGCGAATGCCCCTGTCTCCAATAAATTGAAGGAAGGACGGTTGCGTATATAAGTCAAGAATAAACCCGGCATTGTCAATTGATAGTTTGCGGAGATATAAACGTTCTGTTTCAATAAGGTTCATTGGAAAAGCGCCATTACTTTCCTGCTTGAAAAATTTCGATGGGATTTCCCGATGGGTCTTCCACCAATACCTGTGACCCGCCCGGTCCGGAAATGACATCGTTCCTAAAAACTGCGCCTGCCTGCTTTAACTTATTTACAAGAGCATGAATATCGTCCACTTCAAGCACCAGGCGATTCCAACCGCCGGGTTGCGGGATGCGGCCATCGGGCATGGCTCGCGCGGCTGAAGTCTCAGGTCCGCTGATCCAAAGCTTTAAGTCTGTGTTGGATACAATGGCAAAGGCGGGCCCCCAGCGTTCATCGAGGGCAAATCCGAGCATCTGAGTATAGAACTCGACTGACTTATCAACATCATTGACCATATATCTAATATTTGCCATTCTGAGGTTACCTCTCTGTCTTATGGATTTGTTTAAAAGAATTATATAATCGATTTCATAAACCATAAATCAAAACCTCCCGCTGAATTAAATTTGGCGGGAGGTGCATTAATCCGCGCTTATTAATACAGGTTCGTTTTCAGATTCTCTCTCAGTGAGTTTCTGGCGCGGGGTAAAGAAGACCGCAGCCAACCCAAGCGCGGCGGAGATGAAGGCGATCACAAAGACAAGGTGGATCGAGTCTGCCATTGCGAGGCGCACACCGGCATCGACAACGATCTGTGAGCCTGGCAAAGGATTTAGTAATTGAGTCACCAGCTTTGGGTCCAGACCCGAGGCGTTCAAGTTCGAGGCGAGGCGGGCGCTCAAGGCTGCGCCCATCACGCTGACGCCGAGAGTCCCGCCCATCGAACGGCTGAATTGAAGCATTGAAGTGGCCGTCCCAAGATTCCTTCGTTCCACACTTGTTTGCACCGCGACCAACAAAGATGGGATGGAAAGCCCCATGCCCACGCCCATCATGGTGACAAAAACCATCATCATGATCTGGCTTGACTCGGCGCTGATCACCGTCATCAGAAAGGCGCCTGTCACGAACAAGGTTGTGCCGACCAGAGCTAACTTGCGATAGCCGACCGTTAATATCAAACGCATACCGATGATGCTTGAAGTCACCCAGCCTAACAGCATCGGAGTGACGGTGATGCCGGCTTGAGTTGCATTGGTTCCCATTACCGATTGAACGAAGAGCGGAATGAAGGAGATGCTCCCAAATAAAGCCCAGCCCGTGAAGATGCCATGCGTAACCGCTGTGGCAAATAATCTGTCACGGAATAATTGCAGCGGCAGGATCGGGTCGGCGGCGCGCTGTTCAACCCAAAACAACACAATGAAGAGACCCATCGCAACCACGATCAAGACCCAGCTATTGAATGTGCCGAAATCCATTAAGCCGATCAGAAGCGTGACGACACTGGATGAAAGCAAAGCCGCGCCGAGATAATCCACTGCCGGTCTTTGGTGATGTTGAGCCTGCTCCTGCCAGGCAAGTGTGACCAGCGCCGCAGCCAGCAGGCCCGGCACAACGTTAATGTAGAAGACCCAGCGCCATGAGAGTTGATCCACAAGAAAACCGCCGAGCAACGGTCCGGCAACAGATGAGACTCCCCAGACACCGGAGAAAACCCCTTGCATTTTAGCGCGCTGTTTTAAGGAGAACATTTCACCGATCAAGATAAATGCCAACGGTTGGATGCCGCCCGCGCCCAGCCCTTGTAGGGCCCGCGCGCCAATGAGTTGGGTCATGCTTTGCGCCAGGCCGCTCATGAGGCAGCCGATCAAAAAGATGGCCATGGCAATCGCAAAGATACGGCGGCGGCCATAGATATCCGAGAGTTTCCCATAAAGCGGAACAGCGGTGGTGGAGGTCAGCATGAATGCGGAAAAGACCCACGAGAAATGTTCCAGGCCGCCCAGTTGACCGACGATGGTCGGCATGGCGGTTGCAACAACAGTCGATTCCATCGAAGCCATGAACAAGCTGAGCATGATCCCAATTGTGACGAGAATGATACGGTTACGTGACATATTTACCTTTCAAGCTAATGAATATTGCGGCAATCATACTTCATAATAAAATCAGAGACTGGCAAAAGCCAATCTCTGACATGTGTCGCTTATGATATTTGCAGCGATGAAAGTACTACTCCAATAGAGCGGTTTACTATCCCATCGGAGACATCAGTTGAAAGTAGTTTCCATCCGCGTCAGCCAGGGTTGCGATTAAACCTTGTCCCATTTCAGCGGGTGCCTTGATGACTACCGCGCCAATTGCCTTGATTCTCTCAAACTCTTCTTTAACCTGAGCGGTTTCAAAATTAATCATCACTCGTCCGGGATCCTTGGTGTTGCCGCCCATTTCTGAATGTTCCAATATTCCTAGAAAGGTGCCTCCAACCTGCCAGCCATGGAAGCCATTGTCATTATCGACCATGTCTGCGGGCTTTCCTATGACTTTTTCGTAGAAGGCAGATAATGTCTTGAATTGTTTCGTACCGATCATGACTGAAGTTAAATTTAGCATTTTGAGCGCATCCTTTTTAATTCTAAAAAACGGTGATGGTTTAGGGAGCCTAAACCGAGTTTCATTATAACCACTCAACTATCAAACTACCAAACTAATAACTACCTGCCCCATACAACTTGCGATGCACCACGCTCAACGCGCGCACCTGTTCCGCGGCGTGATACGAAGACCGCACCAGCGGATTCGACTCGACCCATTGGAAGCCGATCTCTTTTCCATAATCACGTAACTCGGCGAATTCTTCCATGGTGTAATAACGATCCATGGTCATGTGCTTCTTGCTTGGCTGTAGATATTGGCCGATGGTTAAAATGTCCACGCCCCAATTGCGTTGGTCGCGCATCACGGCTTTCACTTCATCCATTGTTTCCCCCAAACCCAGCATGATTCCAGATTTGGTCAATACATCGGGGTCGAGTTTTTTTGCGTTCGATAATGTGGCCGCGGCCCAGTCGTAATTATCCTGCGGCTGGACGGTCTTGAATAAACGCGGCACGGTTTCTACATTATGATTTAAAATTTCAGGGCGCGCCTCCATGACGATCTTTAACGCTTCCAGCGAGCCTTTGAAATCGGGAATTAACACTTCAATCGAACAACCCGGCAATACTTCTCGAATTCTGCGGATGACCATTGCGAAGATCGGCGCGCCGCCATCCCGGCGTTCATCGCGGTTTACAGATGTGATGACCGCGTGTTTCAACTGCATATCTTTCACAGCTTGTGCCACACGCTCGGCTTCACCCCAGTCCATGAGTGCAGGCTTGCCATGTTTGATATCGCAGAATCCACAGGTGCGTGTGCATACGTCACCGAGCATTAAGAATGTGGCTGTGCCGCTGCCCCAACACTCGCCGAGGTTCGGACACATCGCTTCTTCACATACAGTGTGCAATGATTTCGAGCGCATCAACAATTGAATGCGTTCATAATTTTCACCCGCTGGCGCGCGCACCTTGATCCAATCCGGGCGGCGCAATGGGCGTGATTCTGTTTCAGTGGAGATTCTGTCTCTCGTAGGAGTAGCAGGCATAAGGTCCTTAATGTTTCGTATTACGTCTTTGCGAGGAGCGCACTTGCTCTTTGCGACGAAGCAATCTCCTTGTGAGTTGGAGATTGCTTCGGGCTGTCGCCCTCGCAATGACGTCAAGTCAATTTACTTTTTCTTTACGATCAATCTCAATCCGCGGACTTCGACAACTTCAACTGAATCACCCTTACCGATTGAGTCTGACTCAGTGGATTTTTCCGCGCTCCATAATTCGCTTCCCAATTGAACCTGCCCCGCATCTCCATCAAACGTTTGAGCTGTTCCCGTTTTCCCAAGCAGGCTCTCACTTCCAGTTTGAATCGGGCTGTGCTGAGCGCGGAGTGCAATCAGCAAAATACCAAAGAATAACAAGCCGAGGAAAACACCCATTCCGATCACAAGCGGAACAGACACACGCTGGAATTGCGGCGTACCCGGCGAATTGAATAGGACGAGCGCACTAATAATAAAGGAAGCCACGCCCGCCGTAGTGAGCGCTCCGTGCGTAGGCGCTTTGATATCGAGAATGAACAACACAAAGGCGATGATGAGGAAGATTAAACCAAACCAGTTAACGGTCAGCACGCCCATGCCATAGACAGCCAGCGTAAGACAGGTTGCGCCGATGAAACCCGCGAACCAACCTCCGGGGCTGGAGATTTCTATCAGGATTCCCTGCACACCAATCGCAAGCAAAAGAAATGCGATGTTTGGGTCGGTGAGCATCAGCAATAGCTGCTCAATGAAACTGATATTCAAATCTTGTGTGCGAATATTCTCTGTAGTAAGTGTACGCTTGCCGCCATCCATTTGGACGCTGAAACCATTTAGGGATTGCAGCAAATCTTCGATGTCATCGGAGATGAAGTCGATCAGCTTTAATTCAAGCGCTTCTTTTGCGGTGACAGCTTTCGCGTCATCGATCATTGCTTCGGCAAGTGTAATCGCTTGCGCGCCGCGATCTTCCACTAATGTGCGAGCCTTGGCCTTGAGGTCTTCCTTGATCTTTTTTTCAAGTGTGGATTCAATATTCGAGCCGCTGCCATCAATCGGACTCGCCGCGCCGATTACAGTCCGCGGCGCCATGGCAGAGGCATGGCCGGCCATGGTGATCAGCGCCCCGGCGCTTGCGGCTTGCGCATCTTTTGGCGAAACATAGATCACCACCGGCACTTTACTATTGCCTATGGCTTCGATCGTATCTAACATGACGTTGATGCTTCCACCGGGGGTGTTCAATTGAATGATGAGCACTTCCGCGTTGCGTTGTTCCGCGGTTTCGATTCCACGAGTAATGTATTCCAGCATCGGCGGCATGATAGGACCATCTACGGTCATTATGATTGCCAAAGGTTCATCACTTTGCGCACGCACAGATGAAAAGAATGCAAATACAGTTAAAACAAGCAGAAATTTACGAATATGTTTCATGGATGGGATTATATACTTAAAATCGATGGAAGTGGAAACGGCTAGCTGCGCCTGGATTCTTTGGGTTGGGTGAGGGGGATTTGCAAATGGAACGTACTGCCTTTGCCCACCTTGCTTTCCACCCAGACGCGGCCACCGTGATTGGCAGCCACCGACTGGACAATGGCAAGCCCAAGGCCGGAGCCCTGCTGCGAGCGCGCCTCGCGTTGTTTGCCGCGATAAAATTTTTCAAACAAACGCGGCAGGTCATCTGCGGTGATGCCGATACCTGAATCTTCAACTATGAATGTTAATTTATCGGGTTGTGTTTCTGTGCGGATGATTACGCGTTCATTTAGCGGCGTGTATTTGATGGCGTTTTCCACCAGGTTATAGACAGCCTGATGCAAAAGAGCCAGGTCTGCTTCTATTGAGTTTGGTAACTCCTTCGAAAGCTCCACGCTCAAAGCGATGTTTTTTTGAGAGGCTTGTAGTTGCAATGCGCTGGTCACGCGCTCAATAATATCCAGTACATTCACTTGTTCAACTTGAAGGCCGAGGCCGAGTTCAATTCGCCCAAGGTCAAGCAGGTTGTTCACCAGGCGCGTCATATTCTCCACACCTGAAACGATCTTGAATACATAGACCTGCTGCTGGTCATTCAACTCGCCGACCATTTCAAGCATGTTGGCATAACCACGAATGACTGTCAGCGGAGAACGTAAGTCATGGCTGACAGTAGCCATGAACTCTGATTTCTGCTTATCCAATTCCTTAAAATGCGTTATATCGCGCATAATGCACACACGCCCAATCTGCCGGCTGTCTACCATGACCGAAGAAGCCGTGGCAAGATAGGTGCGTTCATCCGCCATTACGATCTCAGTGGACTGATCATCAGTTGTCGTGCTTTCCAGTAATGCAAGCAAGGGCTTAAGTTTTACAACTTGTTCGGTTTTTCTGCCAATATCACTTGCGCTTCTATCCTGGTTTTGGCCCAGCGCAATGGTGGCGGCGCGATTGGTCAACAGAAGACGGTTGCGATGATCTGTTACCAGCACCGGATCCGGCGTGGAGTTGAGGATGGCTCCCAACTGCCGGCGCGAGGCTTCCACGCTTAGGAACAAATGCGCATTCGCCACCGCCAACGCCGCCTGACCCGCCAGGGTGGTCACAAAACGGATATCCGAATCAGAGAACATGCGCGGCTGTTCATAGCCTGCCCACACCACGCCATAGTAACGATTCTCATGACGCAAAGCCACTGCCAGCAATGCCAGCGGCTGCGGCAGGGAGGGGTCAAGGTCCAACTCGCGGGAGCGCGTCAGGTTTGGTAAAACTATTTTTTCCTGACCCTGCGCCAGCGCGAGGATCTGGTCATCAAGATGGGCGTAGCCATTCTGCAAGGCGCCCAGTGAAAACCGTGATGGCAGTTCCACAAAAGTATCAGGCAGGATGCTGGAAGAAAGCACAACGCTGACTGAATTTGCGCCCGTGGAAAGGATCGCTTCCAAAACCGGTTTGACCGCATCCCGCATCTCCAAACTGGATGCAACTTCCCGGCTGACACGCAACAGGCTATTGATCTCTCCGAGACGAGCCTGCAGGCTGGATCTCATTTTCTCAAAGGCTCGACGCAATTGACCCACCTCATCCACACCTTCAGCTTGAAGCGGGTGATCGAAATTACCCTGCGCGATACGATTAGCTTCTGTTGCAAGGCTTTGCAGGGAACCAGTGACCACACGTAAACCCACCCGCATGGAGATCAGCGCCACCAATGCCAGAATAAGGATCATCACCGAAAGCGGCATGGCAATGTTCAATGCGAGTTGCTGCGTCTGTTGGGCGGGTACAGTTAACACAATTGCCCATGGCGCTCCTTTCACAGGCTGGTAATAAACCAATTGACGAGTTCCATCGGGTGCAGTTTCGTCATAGAAGAGCGCTTCTGTTCCGCGCTGACCATTAAAAGTGGCTGCTAATTGTTGTGTGTCTGAGTGATAAATGATAAGGCCATTTTCATCCAGCAAAAAGCCACTGCCGCCAAGGTCTTTCATATTGTTGAACCCTTCTATCAACGGCAGGGTCAGCGGGTTTGTTTCAAGCGCGGTGCGCCCAATCAATACGCGCTGCACCAGACCGGCTTTATCTGTAATGCCAGCTAGAAAAGTAACGCGCGCCGATTCATCCGCTGACTGCGGCGGAATGGAATAAAACTGAGTCAGCACACCCTTGGAGGCAAGAGTTAACCCCCTGCTTTCATGCGGGAATAATTTAAAACCGACATTCGCAGAATCAGGATACCCGGCCAGCAGGGTATTCCCATTTGCTTCCAATACAAAGA
>JANODZ010000089.1:0-3562 GCA_031412935.1 Anaerolineales bacterium | reverse complement strand
TGTTGCCAGAAAACAAAACCTGGATGCCAATGCAGGTGATTTTGCGGAAGAAAGTAATGCATGGAATCAGTTGGTGGCCTACCCTTTATTGTGTGAATACGAACCGATCCTTACCCTCGATTCGTCAAATATCCAGGTTTTAATTCCCAGGGATATACCGGAATGCCCCGTGTTGTCTTTGCAATAAACTCATTCCAACTTTCGATTTGTGAAATTTGGGAAATAAACTTTCATAGGCATCAGTGATCAGACTGCAAATACTTATGCACGCTCCGTTAGGAAAAGATAAAAGATGAAACCGGTGTCTCCAAAGACCTTTTGGCAAACATTTATCGGGTCGACTGTTTTGTTGAGCGTGTTTGCCATTTATCAAACTGCCCAGCAGGTTTCGGCGCTCGGAATCATCCTATGGCAATCCAAATGGATCGTCGTGCAGGGTTTATTTACGCTGAATATTGTTGCGGGCATCTTCGTGTTTAGAAAATTAGCTCTTGATGGCGATTCGCGTTGGATTGAAAAAGTTGAAAGGCCTTCGAAACAGCTGTCCGCCAGGGTATTTGGTTTGCTCCTGGTTTTATTGGGTTTCTCGATCGTGTGGGTGGTACGGCTCACTTTTTTTGGGAACGTTCTCCCTCAAGTAGCTCCCATATTTTGGGTTTTTCTCTGGGCAAGCTTGCTTCTATCCTTTGGCTTGAAATTAATAACCGGACTTAAATTACATATCCTGTTTGTGTTGACTGTGCTTGTGCAAGGGGTGATCTATCAAACGTACGGGCATCTGACCGTTATATCCGATTATCCATTCTCGATCGGCTATTCAGAAGCGGGACGCCATTATTATGCCTCGCTTTTTTTTGCAAAACTCTTGTATGGAATGCCGGTGCCGCTTCCATTTTTACATCCGACCCGTTATTTTTTAATGTCACTTCCTTACATAATTAATGGGCTGCCGCTTTGGTTTCATCGCCTGTGGCAGGCAGCCTTGTGGATCGGACTGACTGCTTCATCATCAATCTTTTTGGCCCGCCGCTTATCCTTGAAGGGTTGGATGCGATTCTTTGTTTCGGCCTGGGCCTTCCTGTATTTTTTTCAAGGCGCTGTATATTATCATCTGCATATCTGTTTGATCCTTATTTTTGCGGGTGTCTCCACCCGGAATCCCTGGCGGTCTTTCCTCTATGTAATTCTTGCATCTGCCTGGGCCGGGGTGAGTCGCGTTAATTGGTTTCCCGTTCCCGCCATGCTGGCGATTGCTATTTATTTACTTGAAACCCCGTTTGTTCTGAAGGGCTGGCGCTATTGGGTCACCCCGTTTCTTTGGGGAGTTTCAGGGATTCTTACAGCGATCATTTCCCAGTTTGTGTATATAAATATTTCAGGAAATGCAGATATCCGTACCTTTGGTTCGAGCTTTACATCGGATTTGTTATGGAATCGCCTGCTTCCCAATCAAACCTTTCCATTGGGAATACTGCTGGGAATCACAATAGTTTCCGGGCCGCTGGTCATTGCGATTTTTCAAATGGTTCGCGGAAAATATTCCAGTTTACATCCTTTGCGCTCGGCTGCGCTGCTGGCCATGCTTTTCATACTCTTTTTAGGCGGATTGGTCGTCAGCGTAAAAATTGGCGGCGGCGCAGATTTACATAACCTGGATGCATTCCTTGTATTGCTGGCGCTCATAGCCGCTTCATTTTTTGCGGGCCGTGTGGCTGGTGAAGAAGGACCGAATCCGCTTTGGGGGCAGATTCACTGGCCGGTAACAGTGGCAGCCTTACTGGTCCCGCTTGGATTTGCGCTATCGCACATCGGACTCTTTCCCAGCTATGATCAGTTCATCGTTGAAAAAGATATTCAAAAATTGCAACGGACCTTATCCAACTCTGCGGGGGATGGAAGAAAGGTTCTGTTTGTGACCGAACGCCAGCTTTTAACATTTAAGTTATTAGATGATATTCCTCTTGTTCCTGAATATGAACAAAGTGAGTTGATGGAAATGGCCATGTCCGGCAATCGCGATTATTTGGAAAATTTTTATTTGGACCTCAAGGGGCATCGCTTTGAATTCATTATTGCTGAAGAACAAAAATATTCACCTAAAAAAAGCGGCGCTTTTATGGAAGAAGACACTGCCTGGGTGCGTTATGTAGGCGCGCCGATTTTATGCGCTTATAAACCGCTTGAGACGCTTTCTTCGGCAAATGTGCAGATCTTCGTGCCGCGCCCCTCCCGACCCGATTGTAAAAACCCTTTCTCGGAATGAAATGATTGTATGCGCATCCTGACAGTGATCTATGAATTTCCCCCCATCGGCGGCGGCGGAGGCAGAGCCGCCTATGATATTTGCAAAGGTCTTGTGGCGCGCGGCCACGAAGTCACTGTACTAACCGCGCACATGCAAGGTCTGCCTTTTGAAGAGTATAAGGATGGAATTCACCTCGTGCGGATTTCATCACTTCGGCGCGAGATTTTTGGCGCGAGTTTTATGACCATGCTGGCTTACGTTCTCGCCGGACTTTGGGCAGGATTCCGTTTAATTCGTCTTGATCGCCCCGATATCATTCACACCCACTTCGCCGTCCCGTCCGGCGCCTTGGCCTGGACCTTATCAATCATTACTAGAATTCCTTACATCCTGACGGCTCATTTGGGGGATGTGCCCGGCGGCGTGCCGGATAAGACAACGAAATGGTTCCGCTGGCTTGAGCCGTTTTCGGTTCCCATTTGGAAGCGCGCGAGAAAAGTGATTGCGGTCAGCGAGTTTACGCGTCGATTGGCATTAACACATTATTCAGTGGAGATTCAAGTGATCCCAAACGGCGCGGATGTTAATCATCTGGTCCCCGCTAAGATAAAATTAAACGAACCCCCTCACCTTGTCTTTGCCGGGCGTTTTGTAGCGCAGAAAAATCCACTTGCCATTGTCTGGATCCTTTCCCGACTCAAAGACCTCAACTGGACCTGCTCCATGTTGGGGGATGGTCCCATGTTTGCGGAAGTAAAAAAGGAAATTGCACAGCATGCCATGTCAGAGCGTTTTGACCTGCCCGGCTGGGTTACCCCGCATGAGGTTTTAGATCACTTTTCAAAAAGCGATATTTTATTCATGCCATCACTTTCAGAAGGTTTGCCGGTGGTTGGCGTGCAGGCGCTTGCGAAGGGATTGGCCATCGTTGCCAGTAAGATCGGCGGATTTTTAGATCTGGTGGACAATGAAAAGAATGGCTATCTGGTAGAAGTGCAGGATCAGGCTGCATTTTCACATGCTTTACGTGAACTGATCTCAACGCCCGAAATTCTTTTGCGGTTCCGCAAAGCCAGTATTGAAAAATCGCATGATTTTGACATCGAGAAAGTTGTGGATCAGTATCAAATGATATTACAAAATATAGGGGATGGGAAATAGAGTTAGCTTACTTTTTAGCTTGACAAGGGACTGGTTTTATGTGAGAATTCAGAAACTGAACTCTCAACCATGACAGAAATCAAAAAACACGAATACGCACTTCTTGATGAAATCGCCCAGGATTCGCTTGTCACCCAGGCCGGTCTGTCTGAGCGG
>JANODZ010000088.1:0-4948 GCA_031412935.1 Anaerolineales bacterium | reverse complement strand
AATATCTCAACCTTTTCTCCAAATCACTTCTTATTCAAGGCGAGCGGCTAAATTATTCTCAATCCGCTTTTATATCTTGTTTTTTTAAACCCAAAAGCCTTCAAGTGCAACCTCCTGTACATCGGCTTCTCTCCCTCATCCTGCGTTCTTATATATAAGATATTTCTCCATATAAATTACGATTATACTTGCTAATAATCAACATCTTCTCGAGCAACGACCTTGTTATATTGGCATCTCCCGCCGAAACCTTTTACCTCTTTTTATGTGGGCAGTTATACAAGCAAGAATTCTCCATCACAAAATATTATCAACCTCAGGAGTCAATAATGGACACAACGATCGAAAGCATCTCCGCGCTCGAAATCCTCGATTCACGCGGCAACCCTACCATTGAAGTGGAAGTGGTATTAATGGACGGAGCCTGGGGACGTGCAGCGGTTCCCTCAGGTGCATCCACCGGCGAACACGAAGCGCTGGAAATGCGCGATGGCGATAAAAAGCGATATCTTGGCAAAGGGGTATTAAAGGCAGTTGCGACCGTAAACGGCGTGATCTCAGACGCGCTTTTTGGCTGGGATGCCTCCGACCAAAAAGGGATTGACACTGAGTTACTCATATTAGATGGGACAGCAAACAAATCCAAACTCGGCGCAAACGCGATTTTAGGAGTCAGCCTTGCAGTTGCAAAAGCGGCCGCAAATTCATTTGGTCTGCCCTTGTATCGTTACCTTGGCGGCGTGTATGCGCATGTGCTTCCCGTCCCGATGATGAATATTATGAACGGCGGCGCACACACAAGCTGGCAAAGCACAGATATGCAGGAATTTATGGTGATGCCATTCGGGGCGCCTTCATTTGCTGAAGGGGTTCGTTGGGGCGCAGAAATTTATCACGCGCTCAAATCTGTTTTGAAAGATAAAGGCTATGGCACACTCGTCGGTGATGAAGGCGGATACGCACCTGCGTTAAAGGCAAATAGTGAAGCCATTGAATTGATCCTCTCGGCAATTGAAAAAGCCGGCTTCAAGACGGGTCGAGGGAAAGAGGTTGCAATTGCGCTTGACCCCGCTGCTTCTGAATTTTACGATGAAAAAACCAGGAAATATAACCTGCGCAAAGAAGGCAGGGAATTTACAGGCGAACAAATGGTGGAGTTCTGGACGAAATGGGTAAAAGAGTATCCGATCGTTTCCATTGAAGACGGCCTAGCCCAGGATGATTGGAGTTCGTGGAGTTTAATGACCAAAAGTTTAGGCGACAAAATACAGATCGTTGGCGATGACCTGCTCGTAACGAATCCTGAGCGCGTCCGCAGGGCTATTAAAGAAAATGCCGCAAATGCCTTGCTTGTAAAAGTAAATCAGATCGGCTCGCTCAGTGAAACCATCGAAGCTGTAGACCTGTGTCAACGGGCAGGCTGGCGCGCCGTCACATCACACCGCTCGGGCGAAACTGAGGATTCAACCATTGCCGATCTGGCCGTCGCGCTCAATACAGGTCAGATCAAAACCGGCGCACCCGCCCGATCAGATCGGGTTGCGAAATACAATCAACTTTTGCGAATTGAAGCTGAGTTGGGGACTGAGGCAAAATATGCGGGTTGGGATGCATTAAGATCATAAAATCTTATCAGCGCCGGGTAGAAGTTTACTTCCAGGGTGCAGTGATCAGGGCGGTCTCCGCGTCTGCCGCATGACCCAGATACGGCAGGCCCCACGCTTCAGAGATAGTTTTTAAAATAGAATAATGCGAGTAGGGAGTGTGGTCTTGATAATTTTGTTTCACCTGGGGAGAGATGAATACCGTCGCAACCCGCCCTCCTGCAAGCGGGGGTAAGCCGCAGCAGGAATGTTCGCCCTGTCCTTCGTCCCATGTCAGAATGATGAGATAGGGTTCGTCCGTGGCTTCGAGGGCAGGGTAGAGTTTGTCTAATTGTTCTTTTAACCATCCATCTGCGAGTTCGAGCCCGCAATCATGCGCGGAATAACAAAGATCAGGCGTAATGAAGATAAAGTTGGGCAGGTCGCTTACGGCGATATCCAAATCCATTTGTGTCAGCGGAACCACACTTCGCGCGCAGCGTTCCGCATTCAAGCGGATCGAGTCAAAATATATAAATGGATTATGTTTTTGCACGTAACGCAAAGTACTACCCAGAAAACATGGTTCGGGCATATCATCCTGATAGGTCTTCCAAGTTCGCCCGCTATTTTCTATCAAATCGGGCAGGCTCAGGAAGTTGATAAAACAATCTTCACAATTATTGGTAATCCCGAATGTATCACCTCCGATTAATGAAAGGTAATTTGGCAGGCTGGGGTGCGCAGGAGCGTAATGTTCAGTAAGTAAAGTGTAGGTGCTGGCAAGTAAATTAAAATATGCCATTTTGCCATTTCCGATTACCGTTCCAAATTCCTTGTTTTCAAAGATGATAATTACGATATGAGAAAAATTTGGCACGAGCGCAGGAGGCTTCGGTGAAGAATCAAGCGGAATTGTCTCTATTGGGATCTCTGATGTAGATGGTAGGGGCGAAGACATAGGAGAAATTAATATTGGGGTCGAAGTTGCAGCCTGGCAAGCCAAGATCAGGAACGGCGCGAGGATCATTACACAAACAAGGCGTACGAGCAGTTTCATAACGGATTCCTTTTTAATGGATTATAAACAATTTAAAATGAAATTGCGGCTTTATCAACAAATATAATGAATAATGGATATCTTACTAAACTTTGCAGCCCGCCTAAAAAAGTAAAACTATTTAATACGGTGCGTGATAAAATTGTACGAAAAATATGAAATCGAGATTTTCAAAACCCTTCGCAATCTGTTTTTAATCATTAAATTCGGATAAATTATTCAATGACCAATACTCGCTCGCCTGCAAAGATTATCCCGCGCGCCTTTCCCGGGATTACGCCGGAAGAAGTGCAGGAAATTATTGCGAACAGCCGCATTCAGGAATATCCGCCTGAAACCGTAATTTGTAAAGAAAATGAAATTGGAAATGTTTTTTATATGATCCTTGAAGGGGATTTCGAGGTCTCAAAGGTTATCAATAATTCTGAAAAACGATTATTAAAATCCCTGACGGCGGGGGATTTTTTCGGCGAGATGGCGCTCATTCATAATGCGCCTCGCGCCGCTACAGTGACAAGCACTACAAATGCGATCGTACTCGAGCTCGATAAGGTGGGGTTTGATCGTGTCTTAAAACACAGCCCCTCCGTAGCGCTGGCCATGGTCAGCGAGATCAGCAACCGTCTTCGTCAAAATGATCAACTGGCAATTGACGATCTACGGATGCGCGCGACCGAGCTGGCTGATGCATACCAAAAACTAGCCGAGCAGGATTTAATACGACGTGAGTTTCTTTCCAATATTGCGCACGAGTTACGGACTCCCCTAATGGTTGCGAGCGGATATCTACAAGCCATCAAAAAAGGGATGCTTTCAGGGGAACAACTCAATCTCACGATCGATACGGTTGCGCGGAACGTGGATCAGATCACAACACTTGCAAACGATCTTCTTTTTTTGCAAGAGATCGAATTGGTGCTGCCTGAATTTCAATCTGTAAATATGGTGGAAGTAACCAATGAAATTCTTAAAAAATATGAGGGCAAAGCTCTTGCACGCAGTGTCTCAATAAAGGTAAAAGGCGGAGTGGGAATTTCCAACATCCTGGGTGACGCTCAATCGCTTGGGCGGGCAATCACCGCCCTGGTGGATAATGCCATAAAGTTCAGCCCGCCAAACGGTGAAGTGGAAATCTACTTTACGGAACAAAAAGAACACGTACTCATCTCTGTCGAAGATCACGGCATTGGCATTGCCCCTGAGATTCGCCCGCGCATATTTGATCGCTTCTTCCACCTTGAAAAAAGCGGGGATGAACTTTACAGCGGAATTGGAATTGGTCTTTCGATTACACGTCAGGTAATCCTGCAGCACAATGGCATGCTTGAAGTTGATAGCGAGCCAGGTAAAGGCAGCAAATTCACCATTTCTTTATTGAAGGCTAATTAAAAATTTATAATTTCTCCGCAAAGCTAAATACAGCTTACTGGCTGTAATTCACCTCACATAAACATAATTCCCTCTCGAAAAAAATTTCCTTTGAGAATGTGAAATTCAATAATTATAACCCTCAAATAGGTCTGGACATCTTCTTAAATGGAGGGTAGAATTTTCCTAATTGGCAGCCAAATTGTAAGGAAATTCATGAGCGCTAAAAAAGCCATCAGATTTGTTTCAAAACTATTTGAACCGACGAAAGTATTCATTGCAATATTGATTGCCGTGATTTTTTGGTTAACCCCGGCGCTTATTCAGCCATCCTTATCAAATACCGAAAAAATCAGAAGACCTATACAGGCCTATGGCGGTATTCCCCTGGTATCAGCCATTCAAGCGCACGCTCCAGGGTGCAGCAATGCCTGCCAAATCGAAGTTTGTACAAAATGGGTACCCGGTCCATCCACAGCCTGCCCAAATCCAGGGCCTGGTGGTGGATGTTGTAAGAAATATGGAACCGAGTGTGATCCGGGTTGCGTAGATCCTCCTCCAGTCAACTATCCCCCGACGATCAGCGCTGTGCTGAACTGCTCGCAAAGTGTGAACGGCTGGTGCACCGGTTCGCTTTCATTAAATCTCTCGGCCTCCGATCCGCAGGGACAAGCCATTATTATCTCCGGCACAATAAATGGCATAACCTTCGCCTGCGCTGTTAATCCATGTTCAACTCCTATTTCAAGTGAAGGTGCAGGCACGATCACCTATCGCGTGGATTCGGCGACAGGCCTGGCCGCCAGTGGAGCCACCAACTATCAGCTGGATTTATCGACGCCCTCCCTGAACGGATCCTTGAACGGCACAGCGGGAATTAACGGCTGGTACCGATCGGATGTGATCCTTAACATCACAGCGAGCGATTCTGCCTCAG
>JANODZ010000087.1:0-3162 GCA_031412935.1 Anaerolineales bacterium | reverse complement strand
GCGCAGGTAACTGTCCAATTTACATTTCCTGATACAGCCATCTCAATGCCATTGGAGTTTTCCTGTCTTATCACAAGGCATTATAACGATGGGATGAAATTGGCCATTACGGTCAATAAGTAATTATTTCTCCATTGTTCGCGATGGCGGGTTAACGTTCACAAACAAAGAATAAGGCGATATAAGAAATGCAAGGTAACACCTGACCGGCAGTATGCGTCTGTATTCCAAAGGAGATCCTACATGGCTGAAGTAAATGATTGGAATAAGAAAATTATCGAGGAGTTTCGGGCGAACGGCGGCAAAGTTGGAGGGAATTTTGCCGGCAAGACGCTGCTGCTTTTACATACAATTGGCGCGAAGAGCGGACAGGAACGCATCAACCCTGTGGCTTACACCGCAGATGGCGATCGACTAGCGATCATCGCTTCCAAAGGCGGCGCACCGACCCACCCAGACTGGTACCATAACCTTGTCGCCCATCCGCAGGTGACGGTGGAAGTGGGTAAGGAAAAGTTTCAAGCCGAGGCAATGGTGGCTGAAGAACCAGAACACACACGATTGTATGATCAAATGGTCGCAATGATGCCGGGCTTTGCTGAGTACAAACTCAAAACCACGCGGCACATTCCCGTGATCGTTTTATCGCGAATGAAGTAAATTAAGATTGTTATCATTACGAGCAGGCTGCCCATCTGTAAAAAACCAATGCCTGGTTTAAGAACAAACTCACCCAACGATTTATCATTGGGTGAGTTTGTTTAATAATGGGACGTAAGTCGTAATTTAGTTACATTACCAAAAGAATTACCAGGGCGATCAAAGCCGGCAAAGCCTGAATATAAAATATCCGCTTGCTGACCGTGTATGCGCCGAAGATACCCGCGATGATGACACAACTCAGGAAGAAAATTTTCACAGGATTGCCTGCAAAGAGTCCCCAGATCAGACCTGCTGCGAGGAATCCGTTATAAAGCCCCTGGTTCGCCGCCAATGTTTTTGATTGTGCTGCAAATTCCGCGCTATTGTGGAAGACACTGAGTCCCAGGGGCTTATCCCACAGGAACATTTCGAGTATAAGAAAGTAAGTGTGGAGAAGCGCCACGATAGCTGTAATAATATTTACGATGATACTCATTTTTTTCTCCTTGTAATAATTAATTGAATGTTACCCAAGTTTGCTTTATAGGATGATACACTACAAAAAATAATACCCGAGACCCATTTGATCCCGGGTCTTTACGTTAATTTATAATGATTATTTACCTCTTCTTTCCAGTCTTTTTCGCTTTCTTTTTTACGGCAACTTTTTTTACCGCCTTCCTGGCGGTTACCTTCTTCGTTGAAGTTTCCTTTGCCACAGCCTTCTTAACCGTGCTCTTCGGCTTTTGGCTCTTTGATGCACTTAGCACCGTAGGCGCAGTCTTATCCATCCAATTAATGATCGCAGCGCCGAACTCGGAGCATTTAATCTCCTGCGCGCCATCCATCAAACGGGCGAAATCGTATGTGACTGATTTGGCGGCGATGGCGCCTTCCATACCTTTAACGATCAGATCAGCGGCTTCGGCCCAGCCCATGTAGCGCAGCATCATCTCGCCAGAGAGAATGACCGAGCCGGGATTCACTTTATCGAGATCAGCATACTTCGGCGCTGTGCCATGAGTGGCTTCAAAGATGGCGTGACCGCTCGTGTAATTAATGTTCGCGCCAGGGGCAATGCCAATGCCCCCGATCTGGGCGGCCAGCGCGTCAGAGAGATAATCGCCGTTGAGATTCATGGTGGCGATCACATCGTAATCCTGCGGGCGGATAAGCACAAACTGCAAAGTTACATCTGCGATAGAGTCTTTGATCAACAACTTGCTCTTCCACTTGCCATCGCCATGCGTTGGCCAGAGTGCAAGCCCCGCCTCCACTTCCTGCTTAATTTCATTTTGTTGATCCGGAGACATCATGTCGAAGCCGGGTTCCATTACCCTAGCGTTCCCTTCAATGCTTAAGGCTGGATTCTTTTCTTTATTTGCCAGGATCCATGTCTCGCGTTCGGCAACGATCTGGCCGCGGAACTCGCGCTTGGCTAATTCATAACCCCAATCCTTGAAGGCGCCTTCGGTGAACTTCATGATATTGCCTTTATGAACAAGATTAATACTCTTGCGCTTGTTCAACAGCGCCCAATTAATGGCCGCACGGATCAACCGTTCTGTGCCTTCCATGGAAATTGGCTTGAAACCAATACCGGCGGTATCCGGAAAACGCATTTTTGCATATTCCTTCGGGAAGGATTCTTTGAACAATTCCTTGAATTTCTTATTGTCCTCGGTCCCATTTGCAAATTCAATACCCGCGTAAATATCCTCGGTGTTCTCGCGGAAGATGACCATATCCACAAGCTCAGGGTGTTTCACCGGGGAGGGGACGCCAGTGTAATAACGCACAGGCCGCAAACAAACATACAAATCCAACAATTTGCGCAACGCAACATTCAACGAACGAATGCCGCCGCCGATGGGCGTGGTCAGCGGGCCTTTGATGCCCACCAGAAATTCCTTGAATGCCTCCACGGTCTCATCGGGCAGCCAATTCTGGAGCATCTTGAATGACTTCTCTCCTGCGTACACTTCCATCCAGTGAATTTTACGCGTGCCGCCGTACGCTTTCTCTATCGCCGCATTAAACACACGCTCAGAAGCGCGCCAGATATCGCGGCCTATCCCATCCCCTTCCACATATGGAATGATCGGGTTATTGGGAACATTTAGTTTTCCATTTTCAATTGAAATCCTCGCTCCACCCGCGGGGACCGTAACATTTGTATATGCCATGCTAACCTCTTTTGTTTTGTATATTTTTTAAATTATAACATCCCGCCTTATTAGTGATTATGATTTTTGCTGTGCCTACTTACTTATTTTCACGACTACGTATCAAGCGTGTCTTCAGAAATAATTTCCTGTGCCAGTTTTTGCAACTCATCCGCATCCTTGGTTTTTGCGGCATCAAAATATTGCGCGAGCAGAGCCAGCGGACTCAAACTGCTGACCACCTGTCCCTCGGGGATGCGCACACGCGCTTCGCTTTGCGGACGTTTCAAGAGATGGAATTCAAATGAGTTTTCAGCGTATTTTATAATAGAAGTTTCGTCTAACAATGTGTCCC